>JBAXLX010000298.1:0-4655 GCA_037134595.1 Pseudomonadota bacterium | reverse complement strand
GTGTGGCGGATATCCCATTGCAGGTCTTGGCGGCTGGCGGGGTCGCTGAACCCTTGCAGCCCCAGCGACAGAAGTGCGGCCGCTTGGCCAATGGCGGCGCGTTGTTCCATCGACTTGGGGGCAAGGTGCAAAGGTTGACCTTCCAGATAGGTCAGCAGGCGCAAGATGCCGTGGGGGGTGGCAACCTCGGTCGCGCCAGTTCGGGTGCGCACCACGCGGGGCACGGGCAGGGACGAGGCTTTCAGATGTAATAGGGCGCGGGTTTGAAATTGCGTGACAGAAGCAGGTTCGGCCGGATTGGCGAGTTTTAACACATAGCGCCCTTGGGCCGTGCTGACGCGGTAGTTCAGATCGCGTTCCGATGTCAAAGGGTCCAATACGCCCGTGATGCCCCAATGGGCGCGCACTAGGTCCAGCGCAATCGCCTTGGCCAGAACGGGGGGCGGGGTGGTCAGGTTGGCGCCAAGCGTGGGGGTCATGGGGGCTCCTTTGGCGGTATCAAGGCCAAGCGGGGCGGCCTTGTCAATCAGCAGCTTATGGTCAGAGGCGGCCTAAGGGCCGGGGTGCCGCCCCAAGGGGCAGGCGTTTTATCGCCCAAGGGGCAAGGCAGGCACCAGACAGTTTCGTCATTCTTGCCACAGGGCTTGCTTTTGCAGGCGAAAGAGCGCATGTGCATAAGGCGAACCGCTAATTATCGACCCTGTCTGGCTACGGCTGCAGCTTTCGATCTTGATGTGACTGCGCCGGGCCATCGCAAACCTGCGGATGGCAGACAAACAGGAGTACACACGATGGCTAAGGGCACCGTGAAATGGTTCAACGCAACTAAAGGTTTCGGCTTTATCGCTCCGGAAGGCGGCAAGAAGGACGTGTTCGTCCATATTACCGCTATGGAACGCGCTGGCATCCGCCAATTGGCCGACGGCCAAGCCGTGACGTTTGATATCGAAGCTGGCCGTGATGGCCGTGAGTCGGCGATCAATCTGGCGCTGGCATAAGCCTTGCGCTTTGGGCCTAGGCCCGAAGCATAAGTTTAGGACAAGGGGTGGCCGCAAGGTCGCCCCTTTTTCGTTTTGGGGCTGACCCGGCGCGCAGACTGCCCTATATTTGCCCCAAGCTCAGGAGCCCCCCAATGATCCCCCACGACAACCGCATCGACCTGATCCGCCCCGATGCACCAGAATTGGCGCGGCTTGGGCATCATCCGGTGGGGGTCAAGACGCTAGAGTTGGTCAATCCCGCGCAGGTGGATGTGCTGGCCGCACTGGCGGGGAACCCTGCCGTCACCGACCGCAAGCTGGTGGTGGAACTGTGGTATCCAGCGGCTGAGCGCGGCGCGGGGGCAACCTATGCCACTATCAGCCGAGACGGCCGCACGCCTGTGCGCCTGTCGGGCAGCGCGTCGCGGGATGCGGCGGCCCTGTCGGGCGATTTCCCCTTGGTGATCTTGTCGCATGGCTATCCGGGCAACCGCTTCTTGATGGGGCATCTGGGCGAGAACTTGGCGTCGAAAGGCTATCTGGTGGCCAGCATCGACCACCCCGAAAGCACCTATGACGATCCGGCCTATCTGGGCGGGCAGGCCTTTGGGTCAACCTTGGTCAACCGCCCCTTGGACACGCTGTTTGTGGCCGATGCCTTGGGGGCCACGCGCATCGCCATCATCGGCTATTCGATGGGCGGCTATGGGGCGTTGGTTGCGGGCGGGGCGGGTGTGTCAGACGCCGCCCTGACGATGGAGCGGGGGGCCGGGATCGGCCCCTATCTGGCGCGGCACAGGCAGCCTGTGGTGGACCCTCGGCTGAAGGCGATTGTGCCGATTGGCCCTTGGGGGCGGCAGATCGGGGTGTGGGATGCTGCCGGAATGGCGGGGCTGCGGGTGCCTGCGCTGATTCTGGCGGGCAGCCGCGATGAGGTGTCGGGCTATGACACGGGTATGCGGATGATCTTTACCGAGGCCGTCGGCGTCACCCGCCATCTGCTGACCTTTGACGGCGCTGGCCACAACGCCGCCGCCCCCTTCCCCGCGCCCTTGGAAAGCTGGGCCCCTGTGCCGTGGCTACCCTTTGTGCCCTTTGAACATTACGCCGATGCGGTGTGGGACACGGTGCGCATGAACAACATCGCCGCCCATTTTGTCACGGGGTTCATGGACCTGCACCTGAAAGGCGACACGGATAAGGCCGCCTATCTGACCGAAGATTGGACGGGCTTTGCCCCCAATTCGGCCAGAGGTCTGCGGTTTGAGACGCTGTCGTAAAGCGTCCGCCGCCTTAGCCCAGAACGCTAAAGGGGCTGGCGTAGCGAAATTCTTCCAAATTCGCGGTAGTGCCGATCCGGTCAACCACCGCAAACAATCCCGGCGCGTGCAGCGGTGTTAAAACCCCGTGCCACGTGCCGCGATGCAGGTTGATGCCCTGCGCGCCATTGGTCAGAAATGCCAGCGGCGGCGCGCTTGTGTCTTGCGCCACGATCACCAAAAACGGGTGCTGGGTCATGGGGATAAAGGCCTGACTGCCCTCGGGATGACGCTCGATCAGGTCAAAGCGGTAGGGCAGAGCGCGTGGCTGCGCCTGAAAGATCGAAATACCGGTCTTTGCCCCGCCGGTATCGACCTGCGCAAGGTCATGGTGGCGCTGGCAAAAGCCATCATTGATCAGTCGAAAATCGCCTGTTGCATCCAGCACATCACCGAAGGGGGCAAAGGCTTGGGCTGTCAGGGGCTGGGGTGTTATCGTTTGCATTGGGTCAGAGTGGCAAAGGCGGACGGCGCTGGCAAGGGGGAACGGGCTGCAGATCACCGCTTACTTTTGCGCCAAAGTCAATTCTTGCAGCAAACCAATCGCCTTATCCAGCTTTGCATCCTGCGCCGCATCGCGCTTTTTCTGTTCCGTTTCAAAACTTTTTTGCGCTATTTCAAAACCGCTGACCAAGCTGGATGCGGATATTCCGCCATCAAAACGGTCAGCCATAAGGCCCAATATCCCAGCCAGTGCTACGACCACGCTGAAGGCTACACCGATCATCTGCACAAGAGGAACCGGCTTTAGATGAGGGATTTCGGCTGACAAAATGTCGATCCGCGACAAAACAGTTGCAAAACTCGCGTCGTTTTGGGCCTTTACGACATCCATCTTGGCGTCCGCATAGATTTTCGTTTCTGCGTCCACAACATGTTCCCTATCGAGTGAGCCGCCCGCAACTGCCGACTTGGGCATTTTCCCGCCAAAAGATGCGCCACCGCTTACGAGCGACACTACTCTATGTCCGCCCTGATCGTAGAGCAAAGAACTATTTTGAGACATTTTGTACAGCCATTTGGCGCGCGAGTTCCAACTCAAACTCCTGCAAAACCCCTTGTAACATCTTGTAAAGGGCGATGCCGTCTTGTGGGTGCATGGTAACGGCTGCCCGGAAGTATGGCGTGGCGTCTGCATCTTCCTCAAGGAACGCGACGCGCAGGCCTGTCGGCCCAAGCGTTGCTAAACATCTGTTTACGGCAGGGGCAGGGCCTAAGAATGCACTCTTTGCTTGGATTACTGAAGGGTTAGACAAACCAAGGTTGACATCTTTTTCCATAATCGTCTCCGAAATATACTCCCAAAGTTAAGCGGGCAGTGAGGGATCGTCAAACAGTTTATTGCCTCAAAAATGTAGGCTTGTTTCTCCTTAACGCGATCCGGCTGCGCGGCTTAAACCCTCTCCAAACCCAAAGCAATCCCCTGCCCCACGCCGATGCACATCATCGCCAAAGCGCGGCGGCACTGAGTGGTGGCAAGCTGCACAGCGGCGGTGCCTGACAGGCGTGCACCGGTCATGCCCAGCGGGTGGCCAAGGGCGATGGCGCCGCCGTTGGGGTTCACACGGGGGTCATCATCGGCAATGCCCAAAAGGCGCAGGCTGGCAAGGCCTTGCGAGGCAAAGGCCTCGTTCAGTTCGATCACGTCGAAATCGGCTTGCACCAGACCCAGCCGCGCCATCAGCTTTTGGGCGGCGGGGGCGGGGCCGATTCCCATAATGCGCGGGGCGACTCCGGCTGTGGCACCGCCGAGCACGCGCGCGAGCGGGGTCAGGCCGTGGCGCACCACGCCACCAGCCGAGGCAAGGATCAGCGCGGCTGCCCCGTCATTGATACCTGCGGCATTGCCCGCCGTGACCGTGCCGCCGATGCGAAAGGGCGTGTCCAGACGGGTCAGCGCTTCAATCGTGGTGGGGCGGGGGTGTTCGTCTTGGGTCACATCCAGCGCAGGCCCCTTGCGCTGGGGCAGGGTGACTGGGGTGATTTCGGCGGCAAGGCGGCCGTTGGCTTGGGCTGCGGCGGCCTTGGTCTGACTGCGCAGGGCGAAAGCGTCTTGATCGGCGCGGGAAATGGCATGGTCTTCGGCCACATTCTCGGCTGTTTGGGGCATCGAATCGGTGCCAAAGGCGGCCCGCATCAAGGGGTTGATGAACCGCCAGCCGATGGTGGTGTCAAAGATCTCGGCCGATCTGGAAAAGGCGGTTTCGGCTTTCGGCATCACAAAAGGCGCGCGCGACATGCTTTCCACCCCGCCTGCGATGATCAAATCCGCCTCGCCCGCGCAGATCTGGCGGTAGGCGATCAGCACGGCGTCCATGCCCGATCCGCACAGACGGTTGACCGTGGTGCCCGGTAC
>JBAXLX010000297.1:0-4661 GCA_037134595.1 Pseudomonadota bacterium | reverse complement strand
GCCCCGCCGCATCGCCCAAGATCACCCCCGGGGCCATGCGCACCTGCACCCACAGTGTATGCTGACCTTGCGGCGCACGCGAAGGGTCAACCACCGTCGGTTGCCCCACCACCAAGATCGGCTCATCCGGCAAAAGCCCCGCTTTCGCTTGGGCATAGGTCTTGGCCATTTGGTCCAAGCTGGGCGCGATATGCACATAGGCAAAGCTGCGCAGCTCTGGCGCGCGCCATGCGGGCAGGTCTGACAGGGCAAGGTGAATCATCATCGTGCCCGGCGCATGGGCAAAGCGGGTCAGCGTTTCATCAAAGGGGGGTGTCGTGCCGCCCGTCAGGCGTTTCACCGCGCTGGGGGCCACTCCGGCGATGACCGCCTTTTTGGCCATGATCTTGCGCCCATCGGCCAGCTCGATCCCCTGCGCACGCTTGCCGTTTTGCACAATGCGCACCACATGCGCACCCGTCTCCACCACCCCGCCCCGTGCGGTGATGGCTGATACGAGGGCTTTGACCACCGTATCCGCCCCGCCTTGGCCGATCACCATGCCAAAGGCTTGGCCTGCCATGCCTTCCACATAGGGAAACAACGCCCCGCCCGCGACATCGGGGGCAAAGTCTAAGTGCATCCCCCAAGCGCCCAGCATGGCTTGCACCTTGGGGTTCTCAAACGTCTCGCTCAACCAGCCGCGCGGCGATTGCAGCAAAAAGCGCAGCATATCCAGCGTGCCAGCCACGCCTTTGGCACGCAGTGTTTTGAATATGAAATATGCAAGCGCACGAAACTGCATCCGCTCGCCCAAAAGGCCAAACAGATGCGGCGCTTCGGCCCCAAACCCATCGCACAGGCGCGCCCAAGTGGCGGCATCTTGCGGCGACAGGGCGGTGATCATGGCCAAGGTCTGCGCCCGATCGGTCGACACGCCCACATGGCTGCCATCACCAAAGGACGAGGCGAAGGGTTTGGCCACCGGCACAAAGGCACAGCCCTGCTGGCCCAATTCTGCGCCATAGGTCTTAAAAAACGGGCTGCCAGCAAACAGCGACAGGTTCATCGCTGCCCAGTCATGGCGAAACCCCGGCAGAGTATACTCACCCGTCTTGACCGCCCCACCCGCAACAGACGCCGCTTCAAACACGCCGACCCGCCAGCCCTTGGCGGCCAGATGCAAGGCGGCGGCCAAGCTGTTGTGACCCGCGCCGATCAGCACTGCGTCGAACTCGGCCAAGCGATTTCCTCCGGCTATTGCCTCTTGATATTTGCAAATGCATTTAAACCTGTCTAGCTTGATTCTATCGGGCACGGGCACATTCGCGCCGCCCTGCCCAAAAAGAACGCGCCGTCATCACGACAGGGAGAATGACATGACATCTGCAAATGTGCTGGCCAGTCTGGCTGGAATGCTGGCCTCGGGCGGGGTTGAGGTGGTTGATTGCACGGGGGTTTTGGGGCCAGACACGCCCCTGTTGAAATTGCCGCCGGATTTCGCCAAAGACACGCCAAAGGTAGAGATTCACACGATTTCGAACTATGACCAGAACGGCCCCTTCTGGGCGTGGAACTGGCTGAAAGTGGGCGAGCATTCGGGCACCCACTTTGACGCCCCCCACCACTGGATCACCGGCAAAGACTACGCCGATGGCTACACCGACACGCTGGCCGTGCAACGCTTGGTCGCCCCCGTCAACGTGCTGGACTTCGCCGCCGAGTGCACCGCCAACCCCGACTTCTTGCTGACCATCGACCACGTCAAAGCGTGGGAGGCCAAGCACGGTGCCATAAACGCCGGTGAATGGGTCGTGCTGCGCAGCGATTGGGATAAACGGTCGCATGACGAAAACCTGTTCCTGAACGCCGACGAAACCGGCCCCCATACCCCCGGACCAACCGCCGAGGTGATTGAATACCTGCTGTCCAAAGGCATCGTGGGCTGGGGCAGCCAGTGCATCGGCACCGATGCGGGCCAAGCGGGCGGCATGACCCCGCCCTTCCCTGCGCACAACCTGTTGCACAAGAACAACTGCTTCGGTCTGGCCAGCCTTGCCAACCTTGACCGTCTGCCCGCCAAGGGCGCGATCCTGATTGCGGCACCCTTGAAGATCAAGAACGGCACAGGTTCGCCGATCCGCGCTTTGGCGCTGGTTCCTCGGGGGTAAGATGCGGCCTGATCACGTCATCATAGGGTCCGGGATCAACGCTTTGGTGGCGGGCGCAATGCTCGCCCTGAAAGGCGACCGTGTGCTGCTGCTGGAACGATCCGACCGGATCGGCGGCTGTCTGCGCACGGAAGAAATCACCCTGCCCGGCTTTCAGCATGACGTGATGGCCGCAACCTTTGTGCTGTTCATGACAGGGCCTGCGGGGGCCGCCCTTGGCCCCCATCTGGCGCGGCACGGGTTTGACTACGCACACTCTGCCCACCCGACCGCTGTGCTGCGGCCGGATGGGTCAAGCTTGGTTCTGACGATGGACCGCGCCAAGAACATCGCGGCGTTCAATGCGCAGGCACAGGGTGACGGCGACGCCCATGCCGCCGTGGTCGGCCAAATCGGGGCCGATGCGCCGTTTTTGTTTGCCCTGCTCGGCGGGAACTTGTGGTCATGGGCCACGGTCAAACTGCTGTTCGCGCAGGCCCGCAAGCGCGGGTTGCGCGGCCTTGCGGCGTGGTTCGGCCAAGCCTTGGGGCCTGCGCGGGGCTGGCTGGAAACCGATTTCCAAAGCCCCACCGTGCAAGCACTCTTTGCCCCTTGGGTGCTGCATTGCGGGTTGACCCCTGACAGTGCTTATTCCGGCCAAATGGCCAAAGTCATCGCCTTTGCCTTAGAGGCCGCAGGTGCCCCCATCGCCAAGGGCGGTGCGGGCAAAGCGGCTGAGGCTTTTGCCAATCTGATCGCCGAAAAAGGCGGGCAGATCAGGGTCAATGCCGATGTCGAGCGGATTTTGGTGCAAGACGGGCGTGTGCGCGGGGTTAGGATGGCGGGCGGGGAGGAGATTGGCTGCGCGTCAGTCCTCGCCTCGGTCACGCCGTCGCAGTTGCAGGGGCGCTTGCTGTCGGAAGTGAACCTGCCGCAAGATCAGGCGGCGGCTAAGGCGTTCCGGCATGGGCGGGGCAATTTCCAACTGCATTACGCGTTGGACAGCGTGCCGGAATGGCTGTCAGACGGGTTGGAAGATGTCGCGCTGATCCACCTGTCAGACGGGATCGACGCCGTGTCGAAATCGGCAAACGAGGCAGAGCGCGGGATGTTGCCCGCCACGCCCACGATCTGCGTGGGCCAACCCCATAGGTTGGACCCGTCGCGCTGCCCAGAGGGCAAAGCCATCCTTTGGCTGCAAATTCCCGATGCGCCGCGTGTGATCAAAGGCGATGCTGCCGGTGTAATTGCGGCACGGCATTGGGATGCAGCGAAAGAGGCTTTTGCCGACCGGATCGAGGCGATCCTATCCCGCCACATCAAAGATTTCGCCAAGATCAAACTGGCGCGCACAGCCTATTCCCCCGTCGATCTGGAAGGCATGAACATCAACCTTGTGGGCGGCGACCCCTACGGCGGGCAGTGCAGCCTTGACCAGTTCTTTATCTGGCGGCCCTATGCCCATGGCGCGGGCGGGCAAATGGTGCGCGGCTTGCAGCATATTGGCGCGTCAACCCATCCCGGACCGGGCTTGGGCGGCGGATCGGGCTTTTTGGCGGCCAAGAGGTTGGGCGCATGAAAGGCTCTGCGCCGCGTTTGGGCGAAATTGGTCTGACCAATTACCCGCCTTACCTGATGAACCGCATCATGGGGCGCTATAACGCAGCCATTCGGGCAGAGATGGCCAAACTGGGCCTGACCACGCCCAAAATGCGCGCGCTTGCGGTGCTGTCGGTGATGGATGGGCAGGTGATCGGGCAACTGGCGGTGCATGCCATTGTCGAACAATCCACCCTGTCACGCGCCATAGATGCGCTGGAAGCCGACGGCATGGTCCGCCGCGCCGCGGACGGGGCCGATAGCCGACTGGTGCGGGTGTTTATCACTCAGGCCGGACGCAGCGCCTTTGACGCGCTTTGGCCGCATATGGCGGGCACCTATGCCGATCTTTTCGCAGGCATCACGCCTGACGAACAGCGCGCCTTTGTGGCGACCTTGCAGAAAATCCACGCCAATATCGGCAAAGCAGAGGTGTGACATGGCAGAACGCTCTTTCAAAGCCGAGGTCGAACATCTGCGCTTGGGCGAAGGCGATACCTTTACCGGCGAGGGGATTTTGGCCATCACCAAGGCCCTGCTGGAAAACGGCGTGGGCTATGTGGGCGGCTATCAGGGCGCGCCGATCAGCCATTTGATGGACGTTCTGGCCGATGCCGAAGAGCTTTTGGGTGAACTGGGCGTGCGCTTTGAAGCCAACGCGAACGAGGCGGCGGCGGCGGCGATGCTGGCGGCGTCGGTGCATTATCCCATTCGCGGGGCGGTGACGTTCAAGGGATCGGTCGGGGTCAATGTCGCCTCGGACGCTTTGGCGAATCTGGCCTCGTCGGGGGTGAATGGCGGGGCGCTGATTATCGTGGGGGAAGATTACGGCGAAGGCTCTTCGATCATGCAAGAGCGCAGCCATGCCTTTGCGATGAAGTCGCAGTTTTGGCTGCTGGATCCGCGGCCCAATCTGGCATCGATCACCAAGGC
>JBAXLX010000296.1:0-4674 GCA_037134595.1 Pseudomonadota bacterium | reverse complement strand
TAGCGAAAGCCCTTGCCCTCTTCGCCGATCAGATTTTCAGCGGGCACACGCACGTTATCAAAGAAAATCTCGGTGGTGGAGTGGTTCATCATCGTGCGGATCGGGCGGATCGTCATGCCACCCGCCAGCGCCTGTTTCATATCAACGATGAACACCGAAAGCCCATCGGTGCGCTTGGCGACTTTGTCTTTGGGCGTGGTGCGGGCCAACAGCAGCATCAGGTCGGAATGTTCGGCGCGGCTGGTCCAGACCTTTTGGCCGTTGACAACATAGTGGTCGCCGCGCTTTTCGGCAAAGGTGGTGATCGAAGTGGTATCCGTGCCGCTGCCCGGTTCGGTGACGCCAAAGGCCTGCAACCGCAGCGCCCCGCTGGCGATCTGCGGCAAATACTGCGCCTTTTGCGCCTCTGACCCGTGCCGCAGCAGGCTGCCCATGATGTACATCTGCGCATGGCACGCCGCCCCATTGGCCCCCGCGCGCTGAATTTCTTCCAGAATGGCCGCCGCCGCCGACAGGCTTAGACCCGCGCCACCGTAAGCCTCGGGGATCAGCGCCGCCAAATACCCCGCCTGCGTCAGCGCCTGCACAAAGGCTGTGGGATAGGCACAGTCGCGGTCCATTTGCCGCCAATAGGTGGCGGGAAAGGTCGCGCACAGCCGCGCCACGGCGTCACGGATTTCAGCGAAGGGCAGGGGATCATCGGCGGGCATTGCGGCAACCTTATGAGGATTTCCCGCATCAAATGCCCAAAGCCCGCGCGACAGAAGCCGTTGAGTGCCGATTTCAGCTATGCCGCACGGGCATAGCTGACGGGGCGGGGGGCCTTATGCTTCGACAAAATACCCGCTGCGGGCCAGCGCTTCTTCCTCGTCCGAGAAATGCGGGGCCTCTAGGTCGGCGTTCGGGGTGTAGTGGTAGGTTTCTTGCAAGAAGCGCGACGCGAGCATGGCGCTTTCAGCGGCGGGAATGATCTTTTCGGCCCGCTCAATCACCCGTTCCACTTGGCCGGCCAAATCTCCCGCCAAGGCCAGTTGAAATTCATCCCGCACAATCGCCAAATGGGCGGCGTGTTTCATCACCCCATAGATGCGTTGGATGCGGTGAGTTTCCAAAGTGTCTTGACCAATGGCCGTTGCCCGAGCGATTTCGGAATCAAGACTGGGCCAGTAGCGGCTGGTATAATGCGCCTGCTCGTCGCGGTGGTACCACGTCTCGCTTCGCGCGATCGAAGACGACACGGTATTATGCAGTTTCCACAGGAACAATCGCAGGCTGTGGCCGTCTGACACCGTGTTAAGCTTTTCCTGAATGGTGACCTGCACATCGGTTGAATGCGCTCGCGGGCCAAGAAGCAGATATTCGATCGGATACATCTGCACCTCGCCGTTTTTAACCACGTAGCGGTTCAGGTGGAAGCGGCAATAGGGGCAGGGGTAAACCGTGGCCATTGCCCCGAAAAAGACCTTAAAAGCATCTGCTGCACCGGCCTGCTCTTCATCAGGCAAATTGGCGACAATCTCGGCACCGGTGTGTAAAAAGCGCCAAGTGGCAGGACCGATGAAATAGGGGAAACTGATCCGCATTTCCGAATCCGCCACATCGCTGCGACCGAGATAGACATCAATGAAGGTCACATATTCCGAAAGATAGCCGGAGTCGCGGCCAAATTCTTCACGCTCGCGGCGCTTTTGCACACCGTTGAGATAATGACGCGACAGGCGCCAAGCTTGACGGATTTCTTGCTTCACCCAGACCGCACAGGTGGGGAAATGTTCCAATACGTCAACGGCAAAGGGCAAGAACTCATCGGCCCCTTTGCAGCCGTGGTACCATGCATCCAAATCGGCCTCGGTCTCTGCGGCAAGGGTTGCTATATCTTCCAGCGTGCAAACCGAAGACGCCCGCAGAAGCTTTGGCATAAAATCTTCATACCAATACCGTGTGGGCATGATCGCACCAGCATAATGGGTGTCGGACTCATCAATAATGACGCGCTGCCAAGATTCGATAAATGCAAACTCGTCCTTTCCAGCCGATGCGAATTGATGGCCAGACACTTCGCGATGATCTTCAAGGTGCCGCAGGCGATTAAGCTCATGCATTTGCAGGTCTTCTACCGTCAACGTATCAGGGCTGTGGCCCAAGACCGTCCCCGTCAGGACCAATTCAATCGCGGCAGAGACGATTTGGTGGTGGTGGTCCAGTTCGGACAATTCATCTTCAAGCTTGGCTTCGGCCAAAAGCATTGCGGGCGTTGCTGTCGACGGATCCCACGCTTCCATGCGCAGGCGCAAATCTTCAACAGCGGCATTGACCGAGGCGCGCAGATCTTCAAGCGGTTGCGTGGCATCGGGTCGCACGATCCCAAGCGTCTTATAATAGTCAATTGCTGCGTTGGCGAAATTAGCGAAATTAAAGATCGTATAGGGCAGATCATAGGCGCGCAAATGCGTTTCGGAATTTGCCGAATAGCTGGCCCTGAAACACCGATAGGCCGCCCCCTGCATCAACCGGAAAAACCCGATCTGCATCTGCAAGGGCGAGGTTCCTCCCATATCTGCCATGGTTTTTGCTGCCTGCTCCGCCGGGGCTTCCTGCACCTTTTGGGCAGAAACACGCCTGGGCTGTACCGTCTGATGGATCGCCGAAACGCTGCGCGTGGCATGGCCACCATGAAAGGCCTTCGGGTGAACAGAAAATTGCTGCGGCAGAAATTTTATAAAAGCTGTTTCGGTAAGATGCTCGGACCCATCCGCGCTGAGTTCGACCCCCACGGCTTCAGCCTCGGAGGGGGTCAGCCCGAACAATTCGAACAGTTTGGTGACATCTTTCAGCGCGACTTTTCCTTGGCCTGCCGTCTTGAGCAACCGATAGGCAACCTGAATACGCAAGGTTTGATCGCCGGCCAGCAGCGCTAAAAAACCTTGGAATTGGTCGGCATCCTGAAAGGCGCGCACCTTAAAAACCCGCAGCATGTCTTCGACTGCGCTCGGATCAAGGTCAAGACCCTGGCCGCTGCCACAAGACACGATCGCTGCCGACAGGCTTTGTTTCGGGTTACCCGAGCGCAGTGTTTGAAAGTGCGACCAAATCGCATCCAATGTTGCAAGGCTGCTGATTTGGGTCATTGCGGCAATCTCCTGAGGGGGAAGGGGGAACGTTCCGGGTATTATACCCTGCCTTGCGGTCGGAAGGTCAACTGATACCGACGACCTTTTGCCAAACTTTCCGACATAGCCCGCACCAGCACACCAATCAAACGCCGGCTCTTCCCCCGCCAACTCTCTGCCCGCGCGAGGTTTGACCACACACCTTGGCGACGGCGTGGCCTGCATCACCTTGTCCCATCGTGCCACCCGCAGGGTGGCTTGCGTGAAAAGTGGATGCCCTGCCGAACTTGACCTTGTGTGCAACCCATGCCCCGCCTGACAACACTCGGATACGCCTTTTTTGGTGTTGACATTGATCTGATTGATCAATAGCTGAACTCGAAAATAAGTCCCAATAGTTCAGTTGGTAGAGCACCTCATTCGTAACAATGAGCACACTTCAAAAAATCCCCAAAATATAGCCAAAAATGCCTTATTTTATTGGTATTTTTTGATGTTGCTGTTGTATAGAAATCACTATACAACACTGACTGGAGTTCAAAAAACTGCTGTTGGGGGATCGTGTTGGCAAGCATTGATAGAACCGTTCCGATCACCGCCAGCGTGACCAAAATCCCCGGCTATAACACGCTCACAATCTATCAAATGGCTGCGTCGCCGTTCTGGTATGTGCGCATGTATGAAGACGGCAAGATTTTCCGGCGCAGCACCAAGACGATCCACAAAAGCGAAGCCGTCAAGTTCGCCAAAAACTACTTCGGACAAGTTCAGTTACTTAAGATGAATATGTTGCCCGTGAGCCGTGACAGCAGCTTTGAATTTGTCGCCCGCAGCTTGATCCAAGAAAACAAAGCACGGCATGAGCGGGGCGAGCTGTCCAAGAGCAAGATCGTCTATGACGAGGCGCGGCTTGAGAAGGACATTCTGCCAGTGTTTGGCAAATTGCGCCTATCAGACATCACATACAGCGAGATTTCGTCCTACCTGACTGTGTTGGGCGCACCTCCACGCAAGCTGCACTCTAACAGTCAAAAAATCCATCTGTCGCACATCAAGACGATCTTCAAGCATGGCCATCGGCTTGGTGCGATAACGTCACCTCCCGCTTTCCCAACCCTGAAGACCAAAGACGATACCCGCCCGTGGTTCAATTCAGACGAATACCGTCTGTTGCTGAGCAAGGCGCGGGGGAACAAAGGCAAGACCATACGGGCAGAGGCCAAGGGCAAAGATCAGGCACGAAACATCGACATTACCCAGGAACTCTATGATCTGATCGTGTTCATGGTGAACAGCTTCATCCGGCCCTCTGACATCCGAGTGTTGCAGCACAAACACGTGGCCATCGTTCGTCGAGATGAAACCTATCTGCGTTTGACGCACCCAAGAACCAAGGGCCATTCAAACGCCATGATCTCGCTGGCGAAGGCTGTGGAAGTCTACGAGAAGATCTTGCAGCGCCAAAAAGATGAAGGCTTTGGCAAGCCGGATGACTATGTGTTTCAACCGACTTGTGGCGACAAGCAGCGGGCTTATGCGCTGCGCACGTTGCAGCGTCAGTTCG
>JBAXLX010000295.1:0-4678 GCA_037134595.1 Pseudomonadota bacterium | reverse complement strand
ATGGACATCCCCGAAGCGGTGCAGCGCAAGACCTTGGAAGATTTGGGCTTTACCCTGAATGGCGATATGGCCACCCCGCCCACGTGGCGCCCCGATGTGTTGGGCGAGGCGGACTTGGTCGAAGAAGTGGCCCGCATCGCCTCGCTGACCAAACTGCAAGGCCGCCCCCTGCCGCGTGTGAACACTGGCGTGCCGCGGCCGATTCTGACGCCCTTGCAGATCAAAGAACGCCAAGCGCGGCGGACGATTGCGGCCTTGGGCTATAATGAATGCGTGACCTACAGCTTCATCGACGCCGAAGCCGCCCGCTTGTTTGGCGGCGGGGCCGACGCGGTGCGGATCGAAAACCCGATCTCGTCCGAGATGACGCACATGCGCCCCGACCTGCTGCCCGGCCTGCTGCGCGCCGCCGCCCGCAACCAAGCGCGCGGCTTTAGCGATATGGCGCTGTTCGAGGTGGGGCCGACCTTTGTAGGCGGCGAACCGGGCGAGCAAAGCCTGACAGCCTCTGGCCTGCTGGTCGGCGCTGTTGCCCCGCGCGACCCGTTCGGGTCGCGCCGCGCGGTCGATGTGTTTGATGCCAAAGCCGATGCCGAGGCGGTGCTGGCCGCCCTTGGGGCACCCGCACGGGTGCAGATCGCCCGCAAAGTCGCCACATGGTGGCACCCCGGTCGGTCGGGCGCGATTGGCCTTGGGCCGAACATCATGGCAACCTTCGGCGAGGTTCACCCCCGCATCCTCCAAGCGATGGGTGTCAAAGGGCCTGCGGTGGCCTTTACCATCGCCATCGCCGCCGTGCCTGAACCCAAAGCCAAAACCCCCACCCGCGCGGCGCTGACCCTTTCAGACCTGCAAGCGGTGGACCGCGATTTTGCCTTTGTGGTCGACGCCAAGGTCGAAGCCCTCACGGCAGTCAACGCCGCCCTTGGGGCGGATAAGGCGCTGATCGACAGTGTGAAGGTCTTTGACCAGTTCAGTGGCGAGAAGGCCGAAGCGCAGATGGGGGCGGGCAAGAAAAGCATCGCCTTTACCGTGCGATTGCAGCCGCGTGAAAAGACCTTGACCGACGCCGAGATCGAGGTCGTCTCTGCCAAGATCGTCGAAAAGGTTACCAAAGCCACCGGCGGCACGCTGCGCAGTTAAACAGGCGGCGTCCCGACGCTGCGCTTGGGCCCGACCTTGGTTTCACGCCGCCCTCGCCGGCGCGCATGCCCCCCGGGGGTCCCCCCCGCGCCCCCGGAGTATTGCGGCAAAGGGCAAGGGGGGGCTTTGCCTTCACCGAGGCGAAAATACTCCACAGGGGGGTCTGGGGGGATGTGAAATCCCCCGCACAACTTCGCATCGACATCTTTAGATGACCACCGAAGTCTACGTGTATTTCCTGTAATTTCATATTTTTAAGGCTTTTTTCTACTAAATTTTTGGGTTAACGTCCACCTATGTCGATGTACAGCTACACCCCTTGCGGCATACCGATAAGATCGAAAAGGCATACCGATCCATGGTTTCAAACAAGAAAACGACGACCCTGACGGTTGCCCAAATCGAAAGCTACCTGAAGCTGAAGAAGGAAAAACTGTACCCAGATGGCACCGCGAACCTTTACCTGCACACGCGAAAGTCGGGAAAAGGATACTGGGAGGTCCGCGTTACTGTCGGCGGAAAGCGGGTACCCATTACGATTGGCCCATATGAGCAGGGTGGATCGAAAGCAATAAGGGCGATCACACCTCGTATTGTGGCATTGGTAAATGATGGGCATGGCGTACAAGCGATTAGAAATGCGCTTGCGGCCACGCTTGATCCCGACGGTATGGCCGCGCTCGTCAAAGGTGAAAAAGTTGCCGCGCACCATGCAACCCGCACCTTTGAGGAGATCGGGCGTGAATGGTATCATCAGCACGTTAAGATCGGGCTGTCGGAAGGACGTTATAAACTACAAGTTCTAGAGCAACTCGAACACCATGTGTTTCCGACCCTTGGACGAAGGCCGATAAACGAGATCAAACGTAAGGAGATCATCGACGCCTTGCGCATCATCTGGGTTAAGATGAACCCCAGTGCCGTCAAAATTCGCGCGAACGTCGAACGTATCTTCGACTATGCTATCGACAACGATGAGCGTGAGGACAATCCAACCCCACCTCCGCGTTCGATGCCGTCCGTTCAGCACCAAGTGCAACATTTTAAGTCGCTACACTACGACCGAGTACAAGAATTCTGGGCTTGGCTAAATGCACGCTCTCAAATGACAATTCAGACCTATGTTGGTATTGCCTTGGCGGTTCTACAAGGCAAACGAACTGGCGAAATCCAAAAGATACGTTGGGAACACATCGATTTCGCTACAGCCGTTTGGACGACACCGCCGAGCGACATGAAGAAGCGCAAAGCGCATCGCCAGCCTTTGCCGCACCAGTTATTGACTATTTTGAAGACGCTGAAGGATGCTAGTTCAGGCAAAGGGTACGTTTTGGCCAATGATGAAGGCGAAACTATTTCTGACGGGGCAATGTTGAACGCGATCAAGAAGTTTGACGACATCACCACCCATGGGTTCCGCGCTACCTTGGGAACGTGGTGTACAGACAATAAGGTGGATTCAAAGGTATCCAACTTCATAAAATCTCATCAACCAAGGTACTTAGACGCAGCTTATTCGCACACAGACATGCTTGAAGAACGCAGAGAAGTGCTTCAACGTTGGGCGGATTTTGTCACAGAGACCGTCAGGGGAGTTGAATGACGAGCGGCGATGTACCCGCAGATGCAACAACTTATGTCGTCGGAGAAGATGAACTTCAGCGATTGACGGCAACACGGTTTCCTGCCGGACCAGAGAGCGATGCGTTTTTTGCTAGCCTTGGTCCGGCTGACTACTGGAACAACCTCCTGACAGTTGTCGTCGACGCGAGAAAACACCTGCTGCAAATAACAGGCCTGCTGCATGAGGTTCCTCCTGATCCAAACACTTTCGATGTGTTCAGTCACGGGTGGTATGCAGCAACCTGCTGGAGCTATGCCGACGCGCTCTTGCTACGTGAAGATGCGATTTTGGAGAAAAAACTGGCATGGTCGCAGATGTTGGGCGCGATGATGACGGAGTGGGATTGGCGATATCACTACAAGGCCCACATAGTCCGAGGTGCCACGACGCAAAAGGATGCAAGCGAGGGTGGGAAAGCTAAGAGCCGCGGGTCGGATTCGCCGATGGTAATTGAATACATGAAGTCACGCGTAGAAAAGTTTGGTGTCAGTGGTGCCGCCCGTATGGCCCACGAGCAAGGCAAACTCGGTTCAAGTGCCGAAGCTAACCGCAAAATCTGGCTCCGGCGGCAAAAAGCTATGGTAACGCCCTCGCAGACGTGAAGGCGCAGAAAGTTGGGACACTGCCCGCCAGCGTCCGATCAGCTTCTGTCAGAGATTGCTCCATCAACAACCCGATGGAGCCACCAATGCCTAACAGAATCTACCGACTTCCCGATGCAATTGGCTTGACCGGCCTGTGCCGTTCGGCGCTTTACAAAGCTCTCAAAGAAAAAAGTTTCCCTGAACCAGTTTTGCTCGGCAAGCGCGCCGTTGGCTGGCGCGAAAGCGATTTGACCGCTTGGATTGACTCTCGTCAAAAGCGCAGCGCAGCCAAGGACTGATCCCCACACAATCTTTCGGGCGGGGATCAGCGGTCGTTCATCAGCAAGACGACCATAGCCTGAAACCAGCCCTCCTTCAATGAAAAGGAGGCATTTATGCCAAATTCTGAAATCTACCTTCACCAACCGGATGAACAAAAGCACGTCGACGATCCGCAGCCCAGCGCGGAAACCTTAGTGGCTCAGCTGACGGTCCTGAGGGCAAAACTTCCGTCGCGTTTGTCCAAGGCGTTCAAACTTTTGCCCAACGGTGAGATTGAAAAACTTGCCGGTGGTCAATTTGCATCGGGCGAATGTCGCGTGGTCCCAATTTCTGATCTTACCGGCTTTGCCAATATTTTGATGCGCCTGACGCCTAGCCATGCTCTTGTCTATGGTGTGCCGGTCAACGGTGCGGAGAAGGTGATGTCCCGCAAGGCGTTTGAACAGGCCGGACGCCCCGCAGATGCCACCACACGCACCAAAGAAGCGTTCTGCTACGGTGATGCGCCCGGTCTTCTGATGCTTGATTATGATGCGCCCAAGGACGGCAATGCGTTGGATCGCGAAGGCCTAGTTGGTGCGGTCAAGGCGGCGGTGTCGGGCCTTGTACCCTGCCAGATGCTTTGGTTCCCCAGCGCATCAAGCTGCATTTTCAACGGGGATGTGCCATTGTGGGGTGTGCGTGGGCAGCGGCTTTACCTGCTGGTTGCAAATGCTGCCGACATCCCACGCGCAGGCAAGGTGCTGCTGGATCGCCTGTGGTTGGCAGGGCATGGCCATTTTGAGGTTAGCAAGTCTGGTGTCCTGCTGGAACGCACTTTGTTCGATGGCAATGTCTGGCAGCCCAACCGTTTGGATTTCGCCGGTGGCGCAGACTGCACCCCTCCACTGCGCCAAGATCGCGGCAGCCCCTTACTGATCGAGGGGGATACGGCTGTGGTAGACACGGCGGTGGTGTTTGCTGACTTGTCGTTGGATGAGTTGGACGCGGTTCGCGAGATGAAAACCGCAGCGCGACAAGAAATGGCATGGGAAGCCGATGATGC
>JBAXLX010000294.1:0-4684 GCA_037134595.1 Pseudomonadota bacterium | reverse complement strand
TGCATCCGCCCCTTGGCGTGGTATTGTCGCCAAGCGAGAAAAAGGAAGGGGCCAAAGAGCCTTACCTTTGGATGTCGCCAGAGAAAAAGGGCAGGGTCGATGCGGGTTTTCGCGATCATTTTGGGTCTGTGTATGTGCCTTATGGGCGGGGTCGCGCAGGCACAGCAGCAAAAGGTCTGGGTGCAGATTGATACCCAGCCCACGCTGTCCGCCGCGATGGATCGTGCGCGGGCCTACGGCGCGCTGCTCGATCAGGTGCAGGGCTATGCGCTGCCCTCGGGGTTCTATGCGGTTGTTCTGGGGCCGATGGCGTTTGACAGCGCCGTGGCCACGATGCACAGCCTTTTGGCGCAAAACATGATTGCGGCCGACAGTGCCCTTGACGATGGCACCGCCTTTGGCGCGCAGTTTTGGCCGGTGGGGGCCCACGCGGCGCCATTGACCGCGCAAGCCAGCGATCCAACAGCTGCAGATCAAACGACCGCCCTGTCCTCGCCGACAGACCCGACCTTGACCGACCAAACCGCGACAGAGCAACCGGCAATCGTTCCAGCGCCAGCCTATCAAAGCTTGGGTGATGCACGGGCCTCCGAGGTTGGTTTGACTGAAAACGACCGGCGCAACGTGCAATCGGCCCTGAAATGGTTCGGCTTTTACGCCGGGCCGGTCGATGGCAGCATTGGAGCGGGCAGCCGGGCTGCCATGGCGAACTGGCAAACCCTGCAGGGTTTTGATCCCACCGGGGTTCTCACGGTCGGCCAACGCGGGCTTTTGATCGACAGCTATCAAGCCGAACAAAGCGCCTTTGGGCTTGAGACCGTCGATGATATGGCTTCGGGGGTCGAAATCAGCCTGCCCTTGGCGATGGTCGGCTTTGACAGCACCTCACCGCCCTTTGTGCGCTATGCGTCCAAAGACGGGTCAGGGGTCACAGCCCTTCTTATCTCGCAACCCGGTGGCACCAAATCCAGCCTTTCGGGCCTGTATGCCGTCTTACAAACGCTGGATATCATGCCGGTCGTGGGCGAGCGTGCTTTGGAGTCGACGTTTTTCACCATTCAGGGCCACACCGACCAGATCGAGACCTTCGCCTTTGCCCAGATCGTGGACGGAGCGGTGAAGGGATATGTTCTGTCGTGGCCGGCCGCCAATACAGAGCGGATGCGGCGTGTGTTAGACATCATGCGCGCGTCTTTCCGGTCTACAGGACCGACTGCGCTGGATCCCGGGCTGGTGCCTTTGGACGAGGCGGCCAAGCGCGGACTTTTGGCGGGGTTAAGTGTCAAGCAACCCAAAGTGGCGCGCACGGGCTTTTTCATCGATCAGGCCGGATCGGTTTTGACCACGCTTGAGGCGGTGGACGCCTGTGGCACCATTACGCTGGATCAAAGCACCGGGGCCAAGGTCTCCTTTGCAGACCAAGCGAGCGGCTTGGCGGTCTTGACGCCCGACGTTGCGCTGTCACCGCGCAGCGTGGCGGCCTTTGCCAGCACCGAGCCGAAGGTGGGCGCGGCGGTGGCGGTCGCGGGGTACAGCTACGGCGCGCGTCTGCCTGCGCCCGTTCTAACCCAAGGCACGCTGGAAGAAGCGCAGGGCCTGAACGGCGAGCCAGGCTTGACGCGGCTGGCGCTGCAGGCTTTGCCTGGCGATGCGGGTGGGCCGGTGATCGATGGCGCGGGGGTGGTGTTCGGCATGCTGCTGCCCGAGCAAGCCTCAGGGGGCAAGCAATTGCCGCCGGGGGTGGCCTTTGCGGCCTCGGCCTTGGCGATTGCGCGGATATTGACCAATCCGCAAGGCCCGGCCCTGACGCTGCTCGCCGCGACCGGGGGCGAGACCCCGACGCCCGATGCATTGACTGCGGCGGCACGCGATATGACGGTGTTGGTATCGTGCTGGGACTAGGGGCGGCGGGTGGGCTTTGCCCACCTAAGGGTGCTGCGAGGGATAGGCGTGCGTGGTTGGTAGGAGTGGTGGGCTTTGCCCACCCTACGGTGGTGTTCGCGATGGGTTGGTATGAGGGCGGTGGGCGTTGTCCACCCTACGGTGGTGTGCGCGATGGATTGGTATGAGGGCGGTGGGCGTTGCCCACCCTACGGTGGTGTGCGCGATGGGTTGGTATGAGGGCGGTGGGCTTTGCCCACCATTCGGTGGTGCGCGCGATGGGGTGGTATGAGGGCGGTGGGCTTTGCCCAACCGACCTGAGCTATCTTCCGTCTGTGTCGGATCTGTGCGGGGGACGTTTGGGCCAGGTGAGCATGCGGGAGGTGTGGACGTTGAAGTTGACCCCGGGCTGAACCTTGCGCGCTTTGGAACCACCAAAGGATGACGTCGCAGGCATAGCGCTGAGGACTCAGGGCATGGCCGGACCCAAGTTTGCCATCGATCGCCCTTGGGCAGTTGTGTGCAGGCGGCACGTCTGGGGTTGGCAGATGCAGGCGGCCGCCTTTCGCGCAAAAAGGCCGGGGCTTTTGCCCCGGCCTTGGTGTTGGGCGTCAGGTGGGGTGCCCCCACCTGACGGGTCAGTTGCGGGCGCGGTCGACCATTTTGCCTTTGGAAATCCACGGCATCATAGCGCGCAGCTTTTCGCCGACCTTTTCGATCTGGTGCTCGTCGTTGCGGCGGCGGGTGGCCTTGAAGAAAGGCTGGCCGACCGAGTTTTCCTGCATGAAGTCAGACACGAACTTGCCCGACTGGATGTCTTCCAGAACGGCTTTCATGCGGGCTTTGGTTTCAGCATAGGGCAGAATGCGCGGGCCGGAGACATATTCGCCGTATTCAGCGGTGTTGCTGATCGAATAGTTCATATTGGCAATGCCGCCTTCGTAGATCAGGTCGACGATCAGCTTCACTTCGTGCAGGCATTCGAAATAGGCCATTTCCGGCTCGTAGCCGGCTTCGACCAGCGTTTCAAAGCCCATGCGGATCAGTTCCACCAAGCCACCGCACAAAACGGCCTGCTCGCCGAAAAGGTCGGTTTCGCATTCCTGACGGAAGTTGGTTTCGATGATGCCCGAGCGGCCGCCACCGATGCCCGAGCAGTAAGACAGGCCAAGCTCCATCGCGCGGCCAGAGGCGTCTTGGTGCACAGCCACCAAGCAAGGCACGCCGCCGCCTTTGACATATTCGCCGCGCACGGTGTGGCCGGGGCCTTTGGGGGCCATCATGATGACGTCAACGCCGGGCTTGGGTTCGATCAGGCCGAAGTGGATGTTCAAGCCGTGCGCAAAGGCAATGGCGGCCCCGTCACGGATGTTGTCGTGGACGTATTTCTTGTAGGTGTCGGCCTGCAATTCGTCGGGCATGGTGAACATGATCAGGTCCGCCCAAGCGGCGGCAGCGGCGATGTCCATGACCTTCAGACCCTCGCCTTCGGCTTTCTTGGCCGAGGCCGAACCGGGGCGGAGCGCCACGACAAGGTTCTTCGCCCCGCTGTCGCGCAGGTTCAGCGCATGGGCGTGGCCTTGGCTGCCGTAGCCCAGAATGGCGACCTTTTTGTCTTTGATCAGGTTGATGTCGCAGTCACGATCGTAATAGACGCGCATGGCGTTCTCCTTTTATGATGGGAGGATCATAGGGATTTTTGGCGTGTTGGCCGTGCATTGTTTGACGGGAGACGATTTTTCTGCGAAAAATCATGCGCCCTTTCCTGATATGGCGGAAAAATCATGCTCATCGACGAAACCGACCGCCGCATTCTGCGCCATGCTTTGGCAGAGCCCGGCGCAAGCCGTGCGGAGCTGGCCGAGCGGGCGGGTGTGACATCCGCCACGCTGTGGCGGCGGATGGAACGGTTGCGCGATCACGGCGCTATCAAGGGATTGCGGGCGGTGATTGACTGGCGGCGGATGGGGTATGAGGTGGAGGTTTCGTTGCGCTTCACACTCGATAAGACCAACCCGCGCGCTTTTGACGAGTTTATCGACGCGGCACGGCTGGTGCCTGAAGTGATCGGGATTGAAACCTTTCTGGGCCGTGTCGATGTGCGCCTGAACGTCATCGCCCGCGACATGGCGCAGTATCAAGCGATCTACCGCAACCGCATTCTGGCCTTGCCCCATATCGCCGAGGTCGAGGCGCTGATGTTGATCGCCACGATCAAGGACAGCGAAGGATTGCCGCTGTGATCGACTTGGATGATCTGGACCGCGCCATGCTGCGCGCTTTGGCGCTGGAGGGCACGCTGTCGGCGGGCGAGCTGGGCCGGCGTCTGGGCCTGTCGCAGCCTGCGGCGTGGCGCAGGCAGAAGCGGCTGGAAGAGGCGGGGGTGATCAAGGGCCTGCGGCTGGAGGTGGACCGCACCGCGCTGGGCTTTGGGGTGACGGTGTTTTTGGGGGTGAAACTGGCTGCGAAGGGCCGCGTCTCGCTGGAGGATTTTGAGCGCGCGGTGGCCAGTATTCCCGAAGTGCAGGTGGTGCAGCATGTATTGGGCCTGTTTGACTACCGCTTGCGCGTGGTGGCCCGCGACATCGCCGACTTTGAACGCGTGCTGCGCCGCCGGATCATGACCTTGCCGGGGGTGGGCAATGTCGAGGCCAATGTTTTGCTGACAGAAGAGCGCCGCGCGGGGCCAATTGGATGAAATCTGTCGGAAATGGGTTTTGCGGCGCATCAAACTTGCGCTACCTTCGGCGCAAAGAGGGAGAATTAGATGACTTTGCCACTTGCCCATATCGACCCGCAGGGA
>JBAXLX010000293.1:0-4688 GCA_037134595.1 Pseudomonadota bacterium | reverse complement strand
TTCACGATGGCCAAGGGCACCGTGAAATGGTTCAATGAAACCAAAGGCTACGGCTTTATTGCCCCGGAAGGCGGCAAGAAAGACGTGTTTGTGCATATAACCGCGCTGGAGCGTGCGGGTCTGCGCGGGCTCAAGGACGGCCAAGCCGTCAACTTCGACATCGAAGCGGGCCGTGATGGCCGCGAATCGGCGATCAACATCACGCTGGGCTAAGGCCAAGCTGCACGAAAAGGGGGCGCGTGCCGGATCGGTGCGCGCCCTTTGCTTTTGGCACGACATCTGTAAGACTGTATCCAGCAGGGGGCAGGTATGGACTATGAACGGCTGATCGACGCGCAAACTTGGGCCTTCATCAAGGCCAGCGAGGACGCTTACCCCGCCGATGCCGCGTCTTTGTCGATTGCCGAGCAGCGGGCGATTTATGACACAATGTGCCGCGCGTTCCATCGCGGGTATCCAGAGGGGATCACCGCGCACGACCGCCCGATTGCGGGTGTAGCGTGCCGCATTTTTGCGGGGGCAGACCCTACGGTCATCTACCTGCACGGCGGCGGGTTTGTGGTCGGCGGTCTTGAAAGCCACGATGACGTCTGTGCGGATATTCGCGCGGCCACGGGGTTGACGGTGATCTGTCCCGATTACCGCCTGTCGCCGGAACACCTGCATCCGGCGGCCTTTGACGACGCCTTGGCCGTGACTCGTGCGATGGCCGCTGAGGGGCCGGTTTTGTTGGCGGGCGACAGCGCAGGGGGCAATTTGGCGGCAGCGGTCAGCCATGCGCTGCGCGGCTCCGGGCAGGTTCGGGGGCAGGTTCTGGGGCAAGTGTTGATCTATCCCGGACTTGGCGGCGATGTCGATGCGGGCAGCTATCTGGCCCATGCCAAGGCCCCGATGCTGACGCGCGACGATGTGCTGTTTTATGCAGGGATACGTCACGATGGGGTGATGCCCAAGGGCGATCCCACTGTGTCGCCGCTGCAAGATACCGACTTTTCAGACCTTCCCCCCACCATCGCCTTCGGCGCGGAATGTGATCCGTTGTGCGATGACGCCCGCACCTATGCGCAAGCCATCCAAAACGCCGGGGGCCGCGCCCATTGGGTGGTCGAACCCGGCCTTGTGCACGGCTATCTGCGCGCGCGGCGCACAGTTGACCGCGCTGCCGCCAGTTTTGCCCGCATCACGCGGGCGCTGCAAACCCTCGCCGCAGGCGAAGACCCAAAGGGAGATGCCTCATGAACGCCCATGCCAACCTGACCCACTGGTCCGAACGCACCGATCTGGCGGCCGCTTTTCGTTGGACCGTCAAGCTGAACCTGCACGAGGCGGTGGCCAACCACTTCTCGCTGGCGGTCAACCCCGAAGGCACGCGCTTTTTGATCAACCCCAATGGGCGCCATTTCGGGCGGATCACGGCCTCTAGCCTTGTCGAGATTGATGCCAACGACCCCACAACTATGGACCGCCCCGATGCGCCGGACCCAACGGCATGGGGCTTGCACGGGTCGATCCACCGCGCGTTACCCCACGCGCGCTGTGTGATGCATGTGCATTCGATGCATGCCACGGTGCTGGCCAGTCTGGCCGACAGCACCTTGCCGCCGATTGACCAGAACTCGGCCATGTTCTTCAATCGGCATGTGGTGGACGGGTCTTATGGCGGCATGGCCTTTGCGGAAGAAGGCGCGCGCTGTGCGCATATGCTGGCCGACCCCAAGATCACCACGATGGTCATGGGCAACCACGGCGTGCTGATCATTGGCAAGACCGTGGCGGAAACTTTCAACCGCCTGACCTATTTCGAGCGCGCGGCAGAAACCTACATCCGCGCCTTGCAAACAGGCCGCCCGCTGCGCGTGCTGTCTGATGCTATTGCCGAGAAAACCGCGCGCGAATGGGAAGATTACCCCAGTGCCGCTGAGTTCCATCTGCGCGAGATCAAGGCGCTGTTGGACGAAGAAGGCGCAACCTACGCGCAGTGAGGATTTTTCGCAGAAAAATCGCTTTCCGCCGGAGGTCACGATTTTTCTGCGAAAAATCAGGTTGCTTGGCTGGCGGACTAAAGGCCTAGAAAGCTTGGGACTTGCATGGTTGTCGGCACAGGCACGCCCAATCGTGTCAAAATCGTGGGCGCCAGCGCCAACTGGTCCAAGACCATGTTCGTTGCGGGCCCCTCGGCTGGCCCAAAGTAATACAGCGCAAAGTCACGTTGCAAATCACTTGTGCCGCCATGATGGCCGCGCGCGTCTTGGCCGTGGTCGGCGGTGACGATCACCTCATACCCCGCGCTGCGCCAGCGCGGCAGAAAATTGGCCAAAGTCTCGTCCATGCGGTAGCAGGCGTCGTCCATTTCTGCGCAATCGTGAAAGAAGCGGTGGCCCATGCTGTCAAGGGTGCAGGTGTGAAGGATGCCGTAGTCGATCCCCTTGCGTTCACACAGCATGGTCAGCGTGGCGAACAGATCGGCATCGGCGGGGGTCATCTGGTTGTACCCGCTATCGCCTGTCATGGTGTGAAAACGGCCGTGGGTGATGGGGCCATCGGGCTCGTCATATTCGATGTCTTGCACGATATCGAAGGGATAGCGGTTGAAAAACTCTGACCAAAACGAATGGGTCACGGCACCCGTTTTCAGACCGGCTTGGGTCGCCTGCGAAAACACATCGGGAAATTCCAGCCGCCGCCTTGTGGCATTGCCCCAGATGCCATGCACCTGCGGCGGCAAGCCGGTGTGGATCGAGGCATAACAGGTGCCCGAGGTCGAGGGCAGCACGGCGCGCATTTTCCACACCCGCGCCTCACCCGTGCCAACCCAGCCTTCCAGATTGCCAAACAGCCTGCGCCAGTTGGCATAGGGCACGCCATCCAACAAGATCAGCAGCAGTTTTGACATGGGTGTCTCCGGTCATGCAGGCGGCGGCGGGGATTTGTCCGCCCTATTGTGGGGCAACCCTACAGGGCTTTGGCGCGTGTTTCCATCTGTGTTCCCGATTTTTCGACCGACCCAGCCTGTTTCAAGCCTGCCTGCGATCCCAAGTGGCGCGCACAGACGGCCCCTGCGTCTTTCGATCGGCGATGATCGTCACCAAAACATCACAGAGCCATCATGCGGGCGTCACGGGGATGGAGTACCGGTCGCGTCAAATGCAACCGTAGGGACAATAAAATGAACATGAACAAACGCGAGTTTTTCGGCCTTGGTTTCGGCGCTTTGATGCTGAGCACCGGCCTTGTTCGGGCCGATGCCATGGCTGACATGGAAGCCGCCGCGAAGGCCGAAGGCATGATCGTTTCCTTGGGGATGCCGGACGATTGGGCCAACTGGGGCGGTCTTTGGAAAGCCATCTCGGAAAAGTACGGTGTGACGCACACTGACACCGATATGTCTTCGGCCGAAGAACTGGCCAAGTTCGAGGCTGAAAAGGCCAATGCTTCCGCCGACATCGGCGAAGTGGGTCTGGAATTCGGGCCGATCGCTGTTGCCCGTGGCCTAAGCCAGCCGTACAAAACCACCAACTGGGATACGATCCCCGCTTGGGCGCGTGACGAAGACGGCCATTGGGCTTTGGGCTATACCGGCACGATCGCGATGCTGATCTCGAAATCGGTCGCCAATCCGCCGAAGACCTTCGCGGATCTGTTGACCGGTGAGTACAAAGTGACCGTGGGCGAAGTTGGCAAAGCGGCGCAGTCGAACGCTGTTGTGCTGGCGGCGGCGATTGCCTTGGGCGGCGGCGAAGACAACCTTGCACCGGCGATGGAATTCTTCGGCAAACTGGCCGAAGCTGGCCGTCTGCTGCCCGTCAGCGCTTCGGTGGCCACTATGGAAAAGGGCGAAGTCGAAGTCGCTTTGGTGTGGGATTTCAACGCGCTGGCTTGGCGCGATGTGGTCGGCAAAGACAAGTTCGACGTGGTGATCCCGGCAGACGGGTCTGTCACCTCGGGCTATACTACGACGATCAACGCTTATGCCAAGCGCCCCAACATCGCCAAACTGGCCCGCGAATTCTCGCTGTCGGATGAAGGCCAAATTCAGTTCGCGATGGGCTATGCCCGTCCGATCCGGATTGACCAGATCACCTTGCCGCCGGAAGCCGCTGACAAGGTTCTGCCCGCCGAGATGTACGCCAAGGCCCGCCCGATCAATGCCGCCATCTGGACCGATGCGGCCAAGGAAATGGCCAAGACCTGGCAAGAGCAGGTTGCCACCAAGCTCTGACTTTTCCGGCCCCGGCGCAAGCCGGGGCCACCCTTAAAGGCATTTTATGACCAAAAACCACTGGATGATCTTGGCCCTCGCACCGCTGTTCGCGGTGCTTTTGCTCTTTGAAGTGCTGCCCTTGCTGGCGGTCGTTTTGTCAAGCTTTTCGCGCGGCGGGTCTTGGTCTTTGGGCAATTACGGCGAATTGATCGCCTCGGGCTATCACCGCAACGCTTATGTCACCAGCGCTTGGCTGTCGGTGCTGACCACGGTCATCGGCATGGGCTTTGCCCTGCCTATCTGCCGCTTGCTGCAACGCGTGCCGAGCGGTTTGCAGACCATGATCTTGACCTATTCCAACATCGGCGCGAATTTCACCGGCTTTCCCTTGGCCTTTGCCTTTATCATCATGTTCGGACTGTCAGGCTCGTTCACGCTGCTGTTGAAAGCGGCGGGGTGGATCGAGGATTTGAACATCTATTCCATC
>JBAXLX010000292.1:0-4713 GCA_037134595.1 Pseudomonadota bacterium | reverse complement strand
GATGGACCGGCTTATGAACTCAGCGAATGTCTTCAAAAAGTCTACGACGACAGTTTATGTCGTCGTATGACTAGAGTCCTAGCGAATATCAAAGAATTTAGGATTATTCTTTCTTTGTTCAAACTTGGTTAAATCAGAAATTCACTAGCGCAGGCAACGCGAGCACGTTTCGTGCGATGCTGGCAAGCTAGTAGGCCGTGCGTCAGCACGCCTCTGTGTTATTGCAGTAAATCCAAACACATATGTGCTTGGGTATTTCATTCAGTGCTTTTCCATCACTGTGGGTTATTTCTATTATGATGCGATTTGTTCGAAATCTGAACGATTTCTCTATGCCATGACCCGCTGTGCAAAAAAACAGAATGTTCTTGCCAGTGTGCATATATGCCGCCTTCAATCTGGTCATGCAGAAACCTTACTTTTCATCAATGGGACCAACAATGAACCAAAACTGCAAGTATGATTTTACGGTGAGTATTGGTGCCAATTCAAACTGATCGTACATCATGCATAGGATGCTGTGAAGGCGATCAATCATCGTGGCAGACCTGCGTGACGATAGAGACGGGGCATCAGCATGTGCACCAAAGAATGTCCGGGTCACGAAGCTAGCCCGATCATGACGTGCAAGCAGAGGGTGGCGGCGCAGACGGATCTGCACAAGCCGGACGGTCAAAACCAATTGGCTTGGCTCATCCATGGGATTGAATTCCGCGACGGGATCGGCCAACTTCACCACACTGTCTGATCAACCTTTAAGGGCTCTTATGCATATCCCGAAGTTCAAGCACTAAGCGCACTTTATAACGGCGGGTTGTTCCACGTGAAGGCTCAGGCGAAGATCTTGTCAAACGGCTGCCCAGTTGGGGCGTGTCGGTTAAAAAGTGGAGGTTGGCATGTTAACTTTGGTTGGAAAAGTCGACCATGCAAAGACGGCATCTATGCTTTTTTATGGTGATCTGAAAAAACTGAGGATTTCATCCGACCTCGCCGAAGTCCTGCTGTTACAGGCAACCAAGGTGGGGGTCATGGAAAATATGAATGGTCAATATTTTTTTCCACAGTCGATTAACCGAGACAACTCTGAGGCGTACAATAAGCGCTTGGCAACCGTTAGAAAATTTTTCACAGCGTCAGTCAGTGAATCAATCTTCGGAACCGTCAAGTGCATATTTTTCTATAGTTGTTGTGGACTCATTTTATCGGCAATTTTCTTAGGTTTTTTGGACAAACAATTCAACATAGTCTACCCGCCCTTGGCTGTCGTTACGGTGATAGCGTCGGTTACCTTGCCCCTCATATACGGTGTAGTGTATCGAAAGAAGATTAGAGCGTCAGTATTGAAAGAAAAGCTGTCTGAATACGAAGCCACAACACGTTGTTCCACCTGCAACACAGGCTATGCGCTGGATGCGCCGTCGCTAAGAAGTGACGTCTTATACACCACACAGCGTGAAAGGAAATCTCGCCGACAGGACGGGAAGGTTTCCGTGACGTCCTGGGTGGAAGTAACCCTGCAGGAAAGCTCAGCGCAATCTTGCCTTGTTTGCGGCCACGTTCATCACGCGAGTTGGATTTCGAGGATCGAAAACAGTTTCCAGACTTATATTTATTGAGGTGGAAGCGCAGGTCCTCGCTTCACTGCCATCCAGCGATGAGCATCTGTGGCATCACGCCCGCACCCTGGTAGGAATGGGGGTACCCACCACTATCGATTTTTATAAATTTGTTTCAATTTCACAATTTGCAATGCCCTATTGCGTCTGACAACTGAATTTCAAATTCAAGCCATTCCCTTGTCAGGAAGTGCATTGGTCTTATACGCCAATCCTCTGTGGCAATTTTGATGCGCCGTGTTTCATCTTCCATTCTTAGTTTTCGTTTGGCATCATTTTGCTTGATCCAAGCATAGTCGAGTTCCAAAGCATGAGGGCATTTGGTGTTGATGGGAAAATGACCTCGTGCTGCATTTTCGGCGAGATGACGTGCTTTGGACAGGGCTCTTGCCATGATGACGTTCAGCGTGTTTCGGGCATCTAGGTTTTCTGAAGTTGGCCTTGCCGTTTCGATTGGACCAAAGAACCTTTTGTATTTGTCGCCGATGCCGAACCTCAGTGCAACTTTCCACGCGGGTTCGTCACTATACATGGCGCGGAATTTGACCAGTTCTAAGAACTTGCGAATGCTTGCGATGCGGTGCCTATCTCCCTCAAGCACATACGTGGGCACTATTATTGGTCCTTGGAAAACGACCGGCTTGGCTTTTTCCAGCACTTCTTTCACTTGATTTAACACCACTGTTTTCTTCAGAGATACCGGCACAGAAATCAATCGCACCGGTTCTGGAGCATTGCGTTGGCTTCGATCAAGCAAGTCCCAGGCTAGTTCTTCGTAACGGTCCAAGTTGTCGTTTGGCTGACCGAACACGCCAAACGAGCGGACCTGCGGTGCTTCGCCGGGTTTGCCAAAGTAACGAATGGCATTTGTATCGAACCACGTACTGAACAGCGTGTTTTGAACATCTCCAAGATTTGCATATACCGCCCGCACTAAGCCAAATTCGTTTGGTAGCCTTGGCGGACTTTCGGCGGGAAATTGCGCGGTATGCTCCATGTGCGCCAAGTGGTAGCTGGGGCTGATTGCCAGAAATTCGAACCAGAGCTTGAAGACTTCATGTTTTTTTACCCAAAAATCAAGCCGTTGCGGCCTTTCGTATCGTGGCCCGCTACGATCTCCCAGTAGTTCTACCATGGCTTTTGCCTCCGATATCTACAATTAACTTAACACTTAACGATTGCTAAGCAAGGGCAGTTTTTTCCTTAATAGGCAAGTCCTAGGTGGGGCGTACCGTTGTCGTGGTGATGACGGTCAACCCATGAGGACACTATGACGCTTCTTTCTTCCATCGACGTTGCCGTCGAAACCAACGCAAAGATTTCCTACGAAGCACTGCCCTACTTGGCAGACGCCCCGCTGCTTGACGCTGCCATCATGGCCTCGTCTTCTGCGAACCCCGTTGATCAGAGCCAAAAATTGGTTGGCTTCATGCAGGCTGCTCGCAGCGTGCACCGTCAATCTAACGCGGCGGCTGCGAACGCTGCTGTGTTGACCTATCTCGTCTATTTGGGCACCCGCTCCGAAAAGGGTGGCGAGTGGCTGAAAGCCCAGGTCGAAGCCGTTAACGTCGTCATTAAGAGCCACAACGCTGCGGAAGCCACGCTGAAAGCTCGCGTGGCCGAGTATAAGACCAAAGGCATGGCGATGTTCCCGCCCGCCAAGACCGCCGAAGAAGCTGCAATCTATGCCGAGGATGCCGTGCAGTTGGCTGAGTTGGCCAAGCTGACTGACAAAGCCTGGACCCGCCGTCAGAAGGTTGAGATCGCCGCCCGTGCTGGAACGGCAGATTGGACCCGGGTGGTAAAACTGTCGCTCGAGTTGCACTCGTCGGCGAATGCTTCCGTGATCAGCCGTTATTCGTCGGTACTGGCTTGGCTGAACCAGCGTTTCCCCAACGCCGACGAAAGCCTCTATGGCGCCATGGTCAAAGCCATTGCCGATGCTGGTGGGTTTGACGCTGTGTACTGCGAACAGATCGACCGCCAAAAAAACCAGGACGAGTTGGATGATGGATCCGATGATGGCAGCCTGACCGCCGAGCAAGTTGAGGCCATCGGCAACGCCAAAGCCAAGATCTTGGAAGAGGGGATTAACGGCACTGTTGCTGTGGCTTTGGCCCCCGTTAACGCCAAGCATGCTGCATCCGGTTACACCATGTTGCTTGCCCGTGTCAGCGAGAATGGCGTGGAAGTGTTGGGGGAGGCCAAGACCAGCGAAAGCGGCATCAAGCATGCTGTGGAAAGCATGGCTTTGGCCAACGGTTGCAAGGCCAACCCCGGTGCCGAGTTCCTCTGGACGCTCTTCGCGTTGGGTGATCTGGTGACCGAGGGCCATTCGACGGCACTGACCCGCCATGATCTCGCCGCCGGTGAGACCCTGAAAACCGAACGCAAGGTGGTATTGTGCAATAAGGAGGACGGCTCTGGTTACGAGATCGTGGTTTCCGCACGTTACGCCGATGCTTCTATCGTGGTGACAGGTTGCCCCAACAGCGAGTTGGTTCGTCTGGGGCCGCCCAAAGCGGGGTTGCTCACGCTGACGAAAACGTCGCGTGACAACTTGTACGGTGCATTGGCAGGCCAGTTCGACCGCTCGATCCTGGATGTGGTTGCTGTCGATGAGCCGGTACGCAAAGATGGCAACTTGGCGAAAAACTCCCCGGCATGGGAGGTGATTTATCGCACGGGGGCGGTTGGTGCGGCCATTGCGCAGCATCGCTACTACCTGAACGACATCGCCGATGCTGATCACCGCCCGCTCTGCGTCGAAGGTTTTAAGCCGCAACTTCTTCAGAATCTGAAGAAGTTGGACTTGGCCGCCATGTACCAGCAGTGCAAGAATGGCTGGGACAAGGTCAAAAAGGCTGACAAAACGGCAAAGACGGTTGCGCTGGCCTTCGACAAGGGTTCGATGACCCTCGTGATCAAGGGCGTGAAGGATTTCACCATCGCAGCCACGGGTGCTTTCCGTGCGACCCCGAAAGTGACTTTGCGTGCGCAAGAGTTCTTCGCTGTTTTGGCAAAACTGGCCGAGATCAGCGCCGATGACTTGAACCTTGAGGTTGATGTGGGCGGTCTGATCCGCTTCAGCTGGGCG
>JBAXLX010000291.1:0-4730 GCA_037134595.1 Pseudomonadota bacterium | reverse complement strand
CTTGCGAGCCTTTTTTATTTGAAAAACTCGGGCCCGGACGCATTTCAGAAACCTGCCCGCGCGGACATGCCGTGGATTGTAAGCTTTTCAACAAGGTCGCGGTCCTACGACCCAAACAAGCCGATCAGATCAGCGGAACATGCGGCATATCTAGACCAAAGGCTGAAAGGGGCCGGGCCGCATCCAGCCTTTCCAAGACGGGTGGCAATACATTTATGTCCATCATAGATAAAACAGCCCGGCGTTTTATCGCCTTAGACGGGGAAGATATGCGCCTGCGTGGGGTCAAACGTCAGGTCCAAGTCGCCGCCTATCGGAGAAACCGCATCCCGCGCGAGGGCTGCAATCAGGCGATTGCCGTCGGTCAGCGTCAGATCGACCACGGTTTCCGACCCCAAACGCTCGGTTAAGGCGATGCGGCCCTGCAGCATACCCCCAATGTCAACCGGTGTCAGATATTGTGGGCGCAGGCCCAGCTTGGCCTTACCGCCTTGGGTAAAGCCGCCGACTTTGGCCGTGATCTCGACGGGTTCCAGGGCAGGGTTCTGCACCAAGACTTTGGGTCCGTTCACCGCCATCACATCGACATCCAGAAAATTCATCGCCGGAGAGCCTAAAAACCCTGCCACAAACAGGTTGGCGGGGTTGTGATACAGCTCCATCGGCGCGCCGATTTGCTGGACCATGCCGTCTTTGAGCACCACGATCTTATCGGCCAGCGTCATGGCTTCGACCTGATCATGGGTGACATAGATCATCGTCGCGCCCAACTGCTGGTGCAGCTTGCCGATTTCCAGCCGCATATCCATGCGCAGCGCGGCGTCGAGGTTCGACAGCGGCTCGTCAAACAAAAACACCTGCGGGTTGCGCACAATCGCGCGGCCTATGGCCACGCGCTGGCGTTGGCCGCCGGACAATTGGCTGGGCCTGCGGTCTAAAAGATGCTCCATCTGCAAGATGCGCGCCGCCTCGGCGACTTTTTCGGCCTTCTCTGCCTTGGACGCGCCCGCGATGGTCAGCCCGAAGGCCACATTTTCGCGCACCGACATGTGGGGGAAAATGGCGTAGCTTTGAAACACCATCGCCACGCCGCGATCTTTGGGGGGCAGGTCGTTGACGACCTTGCCGCCAATCGACAGCTCTCCTGCCGAGATATCTTCCAGCCCCGCGATCATGCGCAGCAAGGTTGACTTGCCGCAGCCCGAGGGGCCGACGAAGACGACGAATTCGCCGTCTTCAATCTTTATATCGACGCCCTTGATCACATGGGCCGTGCCGTAGCTTTTCTTCAGACCTTTGAGCGTGATGGCAGCCATGGTTCACCACCCCTTTTTTGCAGCAGGCAGCACCTGCAACAGCCCGTCCTCGCCTGCTACGACAGGCTCTGGGTCCATCACATAGCCGCCGAACTTGTCTTTGCCGCCATCGGCGAAGCCCAAGATCACAAGGCCATCGGGGCCGTTCACGATGCGGGCGGCGTAGCGGCGGCAAGGCTCTGCCCCGTCAAGGAAGGGGCCGGGGGCCATACGCCACGGGCCGCGGGGGTGGTCAGCCATCAGGTAGTGGTTGCCGGTGACCGGCCATTGCGGGTTGGTCGCGCGGTAATGGGCCGACCATTGCGACCCTGCCGTGCAAAACAGGCAGTACCAGCGGCCGGCATGTTCAAACACTTGCGGCACTTCAAGCTGGCCCATGCCGCCGGTGAAGACGGGGGGGCGCAGTGTCCAGCTATACAGATCAGGCGAGGTGGCAAAGCCCACGGCCCCACCGGCGTTCGCCTCGGGGATGCCCGGCGCGCGGGCGGTGAAATACATCAGCCAGCCGTCGGAATCGGGGTCTTTCATTACCCAAGGGTCGCGCATGGCGCGGTCGTGCCAATGGCCGATCATATGGTCTTTTTCGTAGGTGTCAGCGTTGGGGCCTGTCAGGTCTAGGCAAAGCCCGTCCCCCACGCGCACCCACGAATGCAGATCGGACGAGGTTGCATGGCCGATGCGCTGATACATCGACTTTTCGGCCGAGGTCGTGCCTGTATAAAACAGATGCCACAGCCCGTCTGGCCCTTGAAGGACCGAGCCTGTCCAAGTCGTGCTGTCATCCCAAGCGGGGCCGTTTTTCTGCGGGCCAAACATCGTGCCCAGATGTGTCCAGTTCACCAGATCTTTCGAGGTGGCATGGCCTTGGCTGACGTTGAAATGCCGCAGGTCAGGATCGCCCAAGCTGGTAGAGGCTTGCAGAAAGAAGCCATGATAGGTGTCGCCGTCTTTGGCGTACCAGCTGTCCCAGATCCATTTTCCGTCGATTGCGATGACCATCTTTGGGTTCCTTTACCAAAGGCCGGGGGCGCTGCCCCCGGACCCCCGGGATATTTGAGCAAGTATGAAAGGGGAAAGGATCAGCCCTTAACCCCGGTGGATGCGATAGAGGCGATGAAGGCTTTTTGCAGGTACAGATAAAAGGCCAGCACCGGCACGGTGATCAGCGACAGATAGGCCATGATCTCGCCCCAAGCGCGGTTGAGCTGGAAGAAGTATTGCAAGCCTACCATGACGGGGCGGTATTGCTCTTCCTGCGTGACCATGATGGGCCACAGGTATTGGTTGTACATGGCCAGAAACTTCAAGATCGCCGCCGTGGCCAGCACCGGGCCGGACAGGGGCATGACGATGCGGCGGTAGATGGCGAACCAGCTGGCACCTTCGACGCGGGCGGCCTCGATCAACTCGGCGGGCAGGTCTTTGAAATACTGCACGAAGAGATAGATCGTCAGGCCATCGGCGATGAAGGGCACGATCTGGACGCGATACGAGTTCAGCCAACCCCATGTAATGCCGCCCGCCCCGATCCACGGCAGTTTGGAAGATTCCAGCAGCAGCGGGATGGCGATGGTTTCAAAGGGCACGATCAGCGTGGCCAAGATCACGGTCAGCGCCAGATCGCGGCCTTTCCAGTTCACGAAGGTAAAGGCGAAAGCCGCAGCCGAACACAGCGCCAGCGAGGCGATGACCGTCACCCCCGTCACCAGAACCGAGTTGAACATGAACAGCGCCACCGGTGCGCGCTTGAACGCGTCAAAGTAGTTTTGCAGCGAGATGTCCCCCACCGGCAGCAGCGCACGGAATGAATGGGCATCGGCCAGCAACTGTTCGGACGGTTTCAGCGAGGAGACGACCATAAAGATCAGCGGAAAGCTGAAGATCGCCGCGATCAGGCACAGCACCGCGTACCGCACCACCAGCCGCAAACCGCGATTGTCTTGGGATATCTGGGCCATGTCAGGCTTTCTCTCGGGTCAGGTAGCGTTGGATCAGCGAAACCGACAGCACAATCACAAACAAGATCACCGAAATCGCCGATCCGGCAGAGATGTCTTGCTTGCCATAGCCGCGCTGGATGGCTTGGAAGACGATGGTTTGCGTGCTGTCCAGCGGGCCGCCTTTGGTCATCACGTCAATCTGGCTGAACAGCCCAAAGGCTTGCATCGTGATCACCACCAGCACCAGCACCGCCGTGTTGCGCAAGCCGGGCCATGTGATGTAGCGGAAGGTTTGCCATTTTGACGCGCCTTCAATCGCGCCCGCCTCGTACAGGGTGGGGGATATGGTTTGCAGGCCCGACAGCCAGATCACCATGTGAAAGCCCACCGCCTGCCAGACCGACATGAAGATGATCGCCCCCAGCGCGGTGGATGGATTGCCCAGCCAGTCGACCCTTGGGATGGTTCCAAAACTAAGCGCTGAGAGCAGGTTGTTCAGGATCCCTTCGCGCTGGTCGTAAATAAAGCTCCACAACAGCGACACGACCACGATCGACACCACAACGGGCATGAAGTAGATCGCGCGAAACACATTGATGCCGCGCAGACGCTGGTTGATCAGCAGCGCTAAGCCCAAGGCAAGCCCGCCTTGCAGCGGGGCCACGACCAGCACGAAGATGAACGTGTTCATAATGGCCGTCATAAAGACCACATCGCGCGCCAGAACATAGGTGCGCCCTTCGCCAGACGACCACGAGAACCACGCGCGCATCCCGTCAAATTGCGGGAAATCGGGGTTCTTGCGGGTGATCTTGCGCAGCTCGGGCAGCTTGGGTTGGCCCTGATCGTCCAGCACCACGGCCCCTGCGGCGTCTTTGAGCGGGTCAAGGTGCAGCACACCCATGCCCAAAAGCTGGCGGTAATTCGACAGGCCGGTGAATTCGGCCGGATTGGGGGAAACAAGACGTTGGTTGGTAAACGAAAAACCTACGGCCAGAAAAAACGGCGCAATCACAAAGACTAAGATCAGCGCAATTGCGGGGCCTGCCATCAGCCAGCCTGTCCGATTGGAACGTGTGAATTTCGATGCCATAGCCGACCCTGACCCTGAAAAATGCAGCAGAGGCGGTGGGAGGACCACCTCTGCCAGTGCCACGCGGGGCAAGAAACCCTGCCCCGCGTGGCGCGGTGTTATTGTGCGGCGTAGCCGTTGTTCTTGGTGATGTCGGCGTCGATTTCGTCGACAGCGGCATCCAAGGTTGCAGCCACATCAGCGCCGTGCGCGATGTCGTTGGCAGCCTTTTCGAAGACTTTGGCTTGGACCACATAGCCCGGGGTCACCGGACGCACCATGCCTTGGGCGTTCGACAGGCCGAAGAACACGGCCAGCGGGCCGCCGTCTTTGTAGTTGTCAACCAGCGCGGCAGCCGAGGGGGTTGCCGGGATCAGGCCGATGCCATTCGAGAAGTCTGCC
>JBAXLX010000290.1:0-4755 GCA_037134595.1 Pseudomonadota bacterium | reverse complement strand
CAATATGGTCGCGTAACACGGACGAATTGGTCTCCGGCAAATCCGGGGCGGTTCACTCCAGACTCGGATTGCGCGCAACACGCTCTAATGCCGCAACACAGTGTTAAGGTTTGCCCCAGTGTTTCGACGGCTTCGTCGCGTTTTGGGTGCACAGAACGGCACTCTATAATCGACCGCGCTGTCCCGCTCACTGCCTAGCCGGTCTGCCGTGTTCACACATTATCCGAAATCACTTGTGTAACGCAGTATTTTCTCAAATCCGGCGTCCGCCATTTGCCAGCCGTAACACCCTGAAAATCAACATTAGCAGGAAAATTGACACTAGCATTCCAGTTACATCGCCAACGAAACGAGCTGACGCCGTGGGAATATCATTGTGAAAGAAAATTTTCGTTCCCAACGAGTTCAGAATCGAAGCCGCGCCACCTGCCAGCACGATGTCGCGCCAATTGACGCGATCCGATTTGTCCATGCGGAAATCCATTCCCAGCAGTGCAAAAAACCAAAAGCTCAATGCTGCGCAGAACACACCGAAAAAGACTGCAACCATATAGTCCAACGAAAATCCCCCTGAGCCATAAAGATAGCTGTGTGTCAGGACTGCGCCGGGCGCGAGGAACAGCAGGCTCCGCCAGCCATACATCCAAGCACCAATCACGCGGACGCCGTGTGGCAAAAACAACAGGCTGGCATAGTTGCCGAAAGCTGGCAGTACCGAATTTTGCACTGGCATCACCACAGCGAAAGTGGTGGCAAAGGCCAGCACGTAAGCAACAGAAATAATTAAGCTAGGCGCAATCCATTCCGATAGGAGATTGTCTCTCATGCGAAAGACTCACTTGGATCACCGTACGATCTTGTAGCGTCCATTCCTGCTCTCACTTGCAGCTACCAGATACCCAGCTTGGACAAGGTCCTTAAGGGCACGATAAAAGGTTGGTCTAGCCATAGTTTCTACCATGGGATGATGTCTAACCTGTTCACTATGCAGCGCTTTATCTGCGTCAGCCACCAAACACGCAGCATAATAAACGTCACGCTGCGACTGGCTCAGCCGTTCAAGGCCAACCTCAACTTCCATTTGCCAGAGCAGGTCACGAAGGCGGGCTAATCTGTTGTTTCCGGGCATGTCTCATCCTCCTCAAAACATATATAGTGCCACAGCGCCGCCGTCGCCAAGTGCAAATTCACTTGACATGGTATCAAAATGGAACAGTTAGTGTCGCTCAAGCAAATTGCTTGATCGGATCCAAGGGTCAAAGGCAACGCCGCCTCCACGAAGTTTGCTTTCTACCGATGTCAAGAGATGAGGATATTCGATGACCGATGCGACCCAAGGGACTTTGACCAACACCACCTTTTCGTATTCCAACGGCGAAGTGGTGGCAACGAACCTTCAGGGGGCCTCGCATTTCTCGTCGTCAGATGATTTGCAAACGCTCATATTAAGTGACGCGACGGTGACCATCTTTCTCGCCAGCGAAGTGACCGAACAAACAACCTCAGTCGGCACGTCCCAAGTTGAGCGAGTGACCCTGTCTGATGGGTCCGAAGCTACAGCCTCGGTGTTGGTCCCAATTGAATGGGGGCAGGCAATCTATGTGCAGCGTTATTTAGACGGACTTGCTTATGGCGATCCCTTCCGGATTAACACGCATCAAATTTCGTTCAACCCGCCGACCATCATGGCGATGCCTGATGGAGGATATGCTGTTGCCTATGACGGGTACGACGCAAATTTTTTCGGAGTATATCTACAGATATTCAACGCCGCCGGGGAAATCGTCGCGAAAGAACAGATTGTCAACACTACGACAGCAGATTACCAATGGAAACCTGAGCTGTCACTCCTTGGAAACGGCGATATACGTGTAACTTGGGTTAATTACTCGATTTACGGAACTCAACCGGACTATCTGCAGCATCAAGACTTCGGAAGCTTTGGCGAACGAATTCGGTTGGAAGGCGACGGAGCTGATAATGTCATTACTTGGAGCGGCAGCGAAGATATCGCTTTATTGGGTGGCAGCGGCAATGATACTTTGTCGGGCGGGGCTGGCGACGATGTCATTGCGGGTGGCGCAGGTCGCGACCGATTAGACGGCGGCGCAGGCAACGACATTTACATCGTCGATGACGCCAACGATACCGTCTTGGAAGGTCAAGACCGAGGTGACGATCTTGTTAGGACGACCGTTTCCTATACTCTTGCAGGGAATGTGGAGAATATTTTTCTTGAAGGGGAAGTTAGTATCGACGCTATTGGAAATGCCATGGGAAATCACATGGTGGGCAATGCGTCAAACAATCGCATTACGGGGCTAGCAGGGGACGACACGCTCGATGGGTTCGCGGGTGCTGATACTCTGACGGGTGGAGACGGCAATGATCTATATATTTTGCGAGATACTCAGGCCACGTTGATTGAGGTCGCCGATGGCGGCTTTGATTCAGTGCTGGCCCATGTGAACGGCTATACTCTCATTGATAATTTTGAAGCTCTGGTTCTGGGCGAAAGTGCAGCGGTTTCCGGAAGTGGCAATGCTCTGAGCAACCTGCTGATTGGAAACTCGGGAAACAACTTTTTAACCGGTGCGGGAGGCGGCGACACATTACAAGGTGGTGCGGGGAGCGATACGGCGGTCTTTTCTGGAAACCTGCAAGACTATGTCATCGGGACTGATTCGAACAACCACTTCATCGTGCGAGATGTCAATTTTTCTGATGGAAACGACGGCACTGATGTCTTGAATTCTATTGAGGCGCTGCAATTCAAAGACATCACCATCGGGATCAACAGTTATTCTGTTGTCAATGAGACGGTCCTTGACAGCCAGTTCGAGTCTCGGGTCACCAACATTCCGGGTTTTGGATCGGTTGTTGCTTGGGTCGGATTTACCGACGGCATTTATCGTCAGTTCTACCGGCTCTACGATGAGGGAGGCAGGGCCGTCGGGCCAGAAACCGAGGTGCTTATCTCTGACAATCAGCGTACAAATAATGCCCAGTATCCAGAAGCGATTGCGTTATCTGATGGTAGCTTTGTGTTGTTTTGGGACTACGGTTTTGCCAAGCATTTCGATACAACTGGCGAGGCGCGGGGCGATGCATTTGTGGTCGGGGATCCCACAGTCACATTCCGGATCGAGTACGCGGCAGCTGCCACGTCTGACGGGGGCTATGTGGTCAGTTGGACACAAATTACCGCTGATGGTCGCACGATCCACCTCGCTCATTTCGATTCCCAAGATCATCTTTTGGACTCGGAAGTTGTTTCATCAGGCGATTACCAAAGCCATTCAGATGTTACAACACTGTCGAACGGAAATGTCTTAGTCCTATGGCAACAATTAAGCCCAGATGGTCTGAGCATATATCAGTCGCTTTTCCATTTAAATTCTGATGGGTCATTTGATCCGGCGACGGGGTCAGAAACATCGACGCCACTTTCGCTAGCGCAGATGATACCTCAATCCACCGGACAAGAATTCAGTCCTGCGGTGATTTGTTTGAACGATGGGTATGTGGTCGTTTGGTTCAGCGACCATTCGGGTACCCCAGTTGTGGGACAAAAAATGGATTTCGATGGCCAGCGCATTGGTGATCCATTTGTCGTAAATTCCTCACAAGCATTTCGTCAAACGAACGTCGAAGCTGCGTCCCTGCAGGACGGTGGATTCGTTGTTGTCTGGACTTCGGAAACATCCGACGCGTTGATGTGCGAAGTGCGTTTTCAAATGTTTGATGCCTATGGCAAAGCGGTTGGACCGGAAACAGTCGTGGCTGGAAAGGCCTTCGAAACGCGCGTTAATTCGGGTGAGATTCACGCGCACGTAACGGGTACGGATGATGGCGGGTTCATCATTTCTTGGGATGCTGTGAAGGAAGATTCGTCCGGGTTTGCTGTGATGACCCAGCGTTACAGTGCTGAGGGCGCGGCCTATGGGACGGTTTTTGGGTCAATTTCGGATCCAAACTCGATTAGCTGGGACTCGGACACTTCTGCCGCTGTGAATGGCGGAAATCTAAGCGACAATCTATCATCTGGAGAGGCTGATGACCTCATCTTCTCTGGGGCCGGAAACGATACGGTGGAAAGTGGCGCCGGGAATGACGTGATCATCGGTGGAAGTGGCGCCGGGAATGACGCATACTTTGGAGGCGCAGGCCTTGATACAATAACTTACACAAGCGCCAAGGCTGCGATTTATGTTAACCTTGCCAATGGGCATGCCGGAACCCTTGCGGGTGGGGATGCGTCGGGGATAGGCAATGACACGATCGCTGGGGTCGAGAACATTGTTGGCGGCCGTTTCTCCGACAACATTATTGGCAACGCACAAGATAATGAGCTTTCTGGATTAGGCGGCAATGACACCTTGGATGGTGGAGTTGGTAATGACACACTCGCCGGTGGTGACGGTGACGATGCTTATATTGTTGATTCCTCTGCCGATGTTATTGTCGAGCTGGCAAACGGCGGTACCGATCTCGTTCAATCGTCAGCCAACACATTCACATTGAATGATAACGCTGAAAATCTGACGTTAACGGGCAGTGCTGCCATCAATGGAACTGGAAACACGTTCGCCAACCTTTTGGTTGGTAACGCGAGTGCCAATTTCCTTTCCGGTCTCACTGGGAACGACACCCTGACCGGTGGCGCTGGCAATGACACGCTGGAGGGTGGGGCCGGGAATGATGCTCTGACCGGCGGCGATGGAACGGATACGGCGACCTACGCCAGTGCAAGCA
>JBAXLX010000289.1:0-4757 GCA_037134595.1 Pseudomonadota bacterium | reverse complement strand
TCGAATTCATCGTCGATGGCAACCGCAACTTCTATTTCTTGGAAATGAACAACCGTTTGCAGGTCGAACACCCTGTGACCGAAATGATCACGGGGATTGATCTGGTTGAACAGATGATCCGCGTGGCGGATGGGCAAAAGCTGCCCTTTGCCCAAGGGGATATCAAAATCAACGGCTGGGCGATGGAAAGCCGCCTGTACGCTGAAGACCCCTACCGCAAATTCCTGCCCTCGATCGGCCGGTTGACCCGCTATCGCCCGCCGGTTGAGGGTGCCACCGAGCGCGGCGGCATCGTGCGCAATGACACCGGCGTGTTCGAAGGTGGGGAGATTTCGATGTACTACGACCCGATGATTGCCAAGCTGTGCACATGGGGCCCCACCCGCGCTGCCGCGATTGAGGAAATGCGTCTGGCGCTGGACACATTCGAAGTCGAAGGCATCGGCCACAACCTGCCCTTTGTCGCCGCCGTGATGGATCACCCGCGCTTCACCTCTGGCAATATCACCACGGCCTTTATCGCCGAAGAATATCCCGACGGCTTCAAAGGCGCCACGCTTGACCCCGACCTGATCCGCCGTGTGGCCGCCGCCGCCGCCGCCATGAACCGCGTCGCCGAAATCCGCCGCACCCGCATTTCCGGCACGATGGACAATCACAAGCGCAAGGTGGGCGATGACTGGGTGGTTGACCTGCAAGGCGAACGCATCGCCTTGCACATCGCCGCCGACCATGACGGATCGACCATCACCTTCGCCGATCACACCCATCTGCGCGTCACGTCAGACTGGCAACCGGGCCAAGCCTTGGCACGCTTGACTGTGGATGGGCACCCGCTGGTGATGAAAGTCGCCAAAATTCCCATGGGTTTCCGCCTGCGCCTGCGCGGCGCAGACCTGAAGGTGCTGGTCCGCTCGCCCCGCGCAGCAGAGCTGTCGCAGCACATGCTGGAAAAGACTCCGCCAGATACGTCAAAATTCCTGCTCTGCCCGATGCCCGGCCTACTCGTCACCTTGGCCGTGGCCGTCGGCGACGAGGTGCAAGAGGGCCAAACCCTCGCCACTGTCGAAGCGATGAAGATGGAAAACATCCTCAAAGCCACCCGCGCCGGCGTGGTCAAGGCCGTCAAAGCCGCCCCCGGTGCCTCACTCAAGGTCGACGAGATCATTCTGGAATTCGTCTGACCCTTTCATACTTGCCAAAATATCCTCGGGGGTCCGGGGGCAGACAGCCCCCGGTTTTCCCGCCGCAACAAGGACATCGCCATGACCACCCGCGCTGACTGGGAAGCCCTCGCCACCCGCGACCTGAAAGGCAAGTCGCCTGATACGCTGACCTGGGCCACGCTCGAAGGCATACAAGTCAAGCCGCTCTATACGGCCGAAGACACCGCCAACCTGCCCCATATGGGCGGCTACCCCGGCCTTGCCCCCTTCACGCGCGGCGTGCGTGCGACGATGTATGCGGGCCGTCCTTGGACGATCCGGCAATATGCGGGCTTTTCCACCGCCGAGGAATCAAACAACTTCTACCGCAAGGCGCTGGCCGCTGGCCAACAAGGCGTATCGGTCGCCTTCGATCTGGCCACGCATCGTGGCTATGATTCTGACCATCCCCGCGTGGTGGGCGATGTTGGCAAGGCGGGCGTGGCGATTGATTCGGTTGAGGATATGAAGATCCTGTTCGACGGGATTCCCTTGGACAAAGTTTCCGTTTCTATGACCATGAACGGCGCGGTGATCCCGATTCTGGCCAATTTCATCGTGGCAGGCGAAGAGCAGGGGGTGCCCCGTGCTGCCCTGTCGGGCACGATCCAGAACGACATCCTCAAAGAATTCATGGTGCGCAACACCTATATCTACCCGCCCGAACCCTCGATGCGGATCGTGGCCGATATCATCGACTACACCGCCCGCGAGATGCCCAAGTTCAATTCGATCTCGATTTCCGGCTACCATATGCAGGAGGCGGGCGCGAATTTGGTGCAGGAACTGGGCTTTACCCTTGCCGATGGGCGCGAATATGTCCGCACGGCGCTGGCACGCGGCATGAACGTCGACGATTTCGCCCCCCGCCTGTCGTTCTTCTTCGCCATCGGCATGAATTTCTTCATGGAGGCCGCCAAGCTGCGCGCCGCCCGCCTGCTGTGGCACCGCATCATGGCCGAATTTGGCGCACAAAAGCCCGAAAGCCTGATGCTGCGCACGCATTGCCAAACCTCTGGCGTGTCGTTGCAGGAAAAAGACCCCTATAACAACGTGATCCGCACCGCTTACGAGGCAATGTCGGCTGTCCTCGGCGGCACCCAATCGCTGCACACCAATTCCTTTGACGAGGCGATGGCCCTGCCCACCGAAGCCTCGGCCCGCATTGCGCGCAACACGCAGCTGATCTTGCAAGAAGAAACCGGCATCACCCATGTCGCCGATCCGCTGGCAGGCAGCTATTATGTCGAAACCCTCACCGCTCAGCTGGCCGAAGAAGCGTGGAAGCTGATTGAAGAGGTAGAATCGCTGGGCGGTATGACCAAGGCTGTCGCCTCTGGCATGCCCAAACTGCGCATCGAAGAAAGTGCCGCCCGCCGCCAATCGTTGATTGATCGCGGCACCGATGTGATTGTGGGCGTGAACAAATACCAGCCCGAAACCGACACGCCGGTGGATATCCTGTCGATCGACAACATCGCCGTGCGCGATTCCCAGATCGCTCGCCTGCACGCCACCCGTGCCGCGCGCGATGAACCCGCAGCCCAAGCCGCCCTGCAAGCCCTAGAAGCCGCCGCCCGTTCCGACACCAACCTGCTAGAGGCCGCCATCACCGCCGCCCGCGCCCGCGCCACCGTGGGCGAGATTTCGACGGCGATGGAAAACGTCTTCGGCCGCCATAGGGCCGAGGTCAAAACCCTCGCCGGTGTTTACGGCGCAGGCTATGATGGCGATGCAGGGTTTGAAGCGATCCAAGCCGATATTTTGGCCTTTGAGGCCGAAGAAGGCCGCCGCCCGCGGATGCTGGTGGTCAAAATGGGCCAAGACGGCCATGACCGCGGTGCCAAAGTCATCGCCACCGCCTTTGCCGATATGGGCTTTGACGTTGACATGGGCCCCCTGTTCCAAACCCCCGAAGAGGCGGCGCAAGACGCCATTGACAATGATGTGCATGTCATCGGCATCTCGTCGCAAGCTGCTGGCCATATGACCCTTGCCCCCAAACTGATCGAGGCGCTCGCCGCCAAAGGCGCAGGCGACATTCTGGTGATCTGCGGCGGTGTTATCCCCGCGCAGGATTACGAATTCCTGAAATCCAAAGGGGTCAAAGCCATCTTCGGCCCCGGCACCCATATCCCCAAAGCCGCCGCCGAAATCCTCGCCCTGATCCGCGCCACCCGCTAACCCTTTCACCGAGGCGCAAATACTCCGCAGGGGTCTGGGGGGCGCGCAGCCCCCCAGCCTTCCCCCAAGCAAAAAGCCCGCTGGCGACAGCGGGCTTTTTGCTTGGGTTCAAAAGGGTGCGGCGACCTCGGGGAGGAGGTCGAGGTCGCCGCTGGTCCGTAGGCCTCAGGGAGGAGGACAAGGCCCGCGTACACCGTGAGGCGCGATAACCTGCGCCCGAATGTCGCGGCAGTGCCCGGGGGAGGAGACCGGGCACCGCCGCAAATGTCATCACCCGGGGAGGAGGTCGGGGTCAGACGAGAAGTGTGCGGCACCTTCAGGGAGGAGGTTGAAGGTGCCGCTGGTCCGATGACCCGGGGGAGGAGATCCGGGCCGCCGAAGTCTGGCCCACTTGAGGACCGTGTAGAAAAGCGACGATGCCAGGGAGGAGGAGCGCATCGCCGCACTTGACCAACAACTTGCAGGGAGGAGGTTGCAAGTCTGGGGCAAGATTAAACTTTATAGGCAGCCTCGCGGGCGACATCGGTGATATTCGCACGGCTCAGGCCAAGGTCCGACAGGTCGCGGTCGGACAGATGGTTCAGTTCAAACAGCGTCTGATTGAACACACGGCGACGCGCGATCAGGTCTTTTGCCCCCGCTACCAAAGCGGCGAAACGATCATAAAAGCTCACAGTCGCGGTACGGGTCGAATTCATATATGCCATTTTCAGCCTCACATTCTTTCTCTCACGCCCGCCCTGCTTGGTACTGTCTGTTCAGGTTCGGCGCTGTTAGGGCAAACATGGGGCAAATGCTGCACCTGCACAATACACCCTTGCCTCAAAGCCGCCATGCACTCTGCGCATGGCTTGGTGTCAAAATATCTTCATAATAATCAATATCGTCGCTCAATTCTTAAGCGAAATGCGAAGTCAGGCTTGCCCTTTGGGCGAAACCACCACACCTTAGCTATGCCGAAAGCGCAGGAGAATGACATGGAACCGACACGCGATCTGATCATGGCGACCTTGGCACAGATTGCGACACCCGGGGGGGGGACGCTGGTCGGCGATGACCTGATCCGCGCCTTGGTAGTCGAGAGCGGTTCTGTGCGGTTTGTGATCGAATCGCCTTCAGCCGATCATGCGCGCAGCCTTGGGCCGGTGCAGCAGGCGGCTGAGGCGGCGCTGCGTGCGCTGCCCGGTGTGACTTCAGTGCAAATTGTGCTGACAGCGCATGGCCCCACGGCCAAGCCTGCGCCTGCCGCCAAACCCGCTGCGGCCGAACCGCCCTCGCTGAAGGTCGGCGGCCACCCCACGCCGCATCAGGGCGGGCCTGCGCGGGTGTCGGGGGTGGACCGGATCATCGCCGTGGCCTCGGGCAAGG
>JBAXLX010000288.1:0-4788 GCA_037134595.1 Pseudomonadota bacterium | reverse complement strand
AGGACGGATCGACCGAGCAGCGCGTGTGGACCTTGCACAAAACGGGCGAGACGACGTGGGGGGGCACGGCCCCCGGCGTCATAGGTGTTGCAACGGGCGAAGTGCGCGGCGATCGGTTCAACTGGAAATATACGATCGACCTGCCTGTGACCAAGGCGGGTTCCCCGACCACCACAACCCGTGTCAGCTTTGACGACTGGATCTGGCTGTTGTCAGACACCCGCGCCTACAACCGCGCCTATATGATGAAATACGGCATTACCTTGGGCGATGTCAGCATCACTTTCGAGAAGCTTTAACGTCAAACTCCGGGTCAGCGCCCGGCACGGGATCATAGCCGCTGCCGCCCAAGGGGTGGCAGCGGCTAATGCGTTTAAGCGCGAGCCAGCCGCCTTTGAGCGCGCCGTGGCGGTTAAGCGCATCTAGCGCATAGGCCGAGCAGGTCGGCTGGTAACGGCAGCCGTGACCGACATAGGGGCTAAGCACCAAGCGGTAGGCACGCACGGGCAAGGATAACAGGTAAGCGGCGGGGGTCATGCGCGGTCCTTGTGGACCATGGCTATGGCGCTGCGTAGATCAGTTTCCAACAAGGCGTAATCGCGGCTGACCGTGGCGTTGGGCTTGGCCACCAGCACATAATCCCAACCGGGGCGGGCCGCCGGGGCCAAAACCTCACGCGCCAAAGCGCGCAGGCGGCGCTTGGCGCGGTTGCGAAACACGGCGTTGCCGATTTTCTTGCTGGCGGTAAAGCCCACGCGGGCGCTGGGGTCAGCATCGTCGCGGGCGCGGGCTTGCAGCAAAAACCCGCCCGTCCCCGCCTTGCGCCCTTGGGCGGCGCGCAGATAATCGGCACGCTGGCGCAGGACCGTCAGACACGACAAAACCGCCGCAGGCAGTTCGGTGTCAGGGCTATCCCCGATATCCGAGTGCCTCGGCGGTGTCATATCAGCCTCCATCAGCCGACCCGACGGGCCGGCGCGATCTTAGGCCGACAGCTTTTTGCGGCCACGTGCACGGCGGGCATTCAGCACCAGACGCCCACCCTTGGTGGCCATACGGGCGCGGAAACCGTGGCGGCGGGCGCGAACCAGGTTCGACGGTTGGAACGTGCGCTTCATCGCGATCTTCCTTAGACTACGCCCCGAAACCCTACGGATTCGTCAGACGGTGCAACATGAGAGCCGTCCTTTACGAAGGCTTGGCCCACAAGTCAACGACAGGTCGCAATATTTCTGTCATCAAGTGCAGGCAAAGGACCCAAGGTGGGTTTTGCGGCCCTTGGCGGCTGTCGTGCTTGGCTGCCGTGCAAAGCCTCTGGCCATTGGGCGCGGTTCACCCCAAAATGGCGGAAAATAAGTGACAAGGCCCATGACCCCGACACAGACCCTCACCGCCCGCTTGCTGCGCCGCGCGCCCATTTTGCTGATCGCGCTGGCCGCCATAATGGCCTTTGTGTTTTTTCGCCATTTGGTCAGCCTGAACGGGTTAGAGCAGCACCGCCATGACCTTTTGGCGCTGGTAGAGCAGCATTATCTGGCGGCCTCTTTGGGGTTTATCGTGATTTACACGGGGCTGGTCGTGATCTCGATCCCGGGGTCGGCGGTGGTGGCTATGGCGGGCGGCTTTTTGTTCGGGCTGTTTCCGGGGGTGGTTTACAACGTGATTGCGGCCACCACGGGGGCGGTGATCGTCTTTTTGGCGGCACGCAGCGGGTTTGGGCATGAGTTGGCCGAGCGGATCGAAACCCGTGGCGGGGCTGTGGCGCGGATGCAGCAGGCGCTCAAAGAGCATCAGGTGACGGTGCTCTTGTCGATGCGGCTTATTCCGGTGCTGCCCTTGCTGGTGTCAAACATCCTGCCCGCCTTGGTTGGGGTGCGGTTTTGGACCTTCGCCATCACCACCTTTGTCGGCATCATTCCGGCCGATATCATCTACACCCAATTGGGCGCGGGCTTGGGCGCTGTCTTTGCGCGGGGCGAGCATCCGAACCTGCACATTCTTTTCACGCCGGAATTCGGCTTGCCTTTGCTGGGGCTGGCGGCACTGTCTTTTGCGCCGTTGCTGGTGAAGCTTTACACCAAGCGAAAGGGCTAGAATGGCGCGCTATTCCACAGACCTGTGTATCATCGGCGCGGGGTCGGGCGGGTTGGTGCTGGCCTCGGGTGCTGTGCAGCTTGGCGCACGGGTGACCTTGGTTGAAGGCGCCTTGATGGGGGGCGATTGCCTGAACTATGGCTGCGTGCCGTCCAAGGCGCTGCTGGCTGCTACCAAACGGGTGCAGGCGGTGCGGCAGGGTGGGCCGGGGGTGGCGGGGACCGAACCGCAGGTGGATTTCCCAGCCGTCATGGCCCGCGTGCAAGAGGCCATTGCCGAGATCGCCCCCCATGACAGCCAAGAGCGGTTTGAGGCCTTGGGCGTGCGCGTGGTGCGCGCATGGGCGCGCTTTAGCGCCCCTGACACGGTCGAAGCGGGGGCCGAGATCATCACCGCCCGCCGCTTTGTCATCGCCACCGGGGCGCATGCCAGTGTGCCAGACCTGCCCGGTCTGGATGAGGTGCCCTATTTCACCAACGAGACGATCTTTACGCTCACCACCCTGCCGGACCACTTGGTTATCTTGGGCGCAGGCCCAGTGGCTGTGGAAATGGCGCAGGCGTTTTGCAGGCTGGGGGCCAAGGTGACGATGGTGGCGCGCAGCCGTGTGATGGGCCAAGACGATCCGCAGGCGGTGGCCGTGGTGGCTGATCGTCTGCGCCGCGAAGGCGTGACGATCTTGGAAGGCTGCCAAGCCAGTGCCGTTCACCGCACGGCCGAGGGGGTTGGCGTCACGCTGTCGGACGGTCCTTCGCTGGTCGCGTCGCATTTGCTGCTGGCGATGGGGCGTGCCCCTGCGATTGGCAAGTTGAACCTGTCAGCCTCGGGGGTTGCGGTGAAAGACGGCGGGGTTGTGGTGGATGGGGCGTTGCGCACCACCAACCGCAAAATCTTTGCCATCGGCGATGTCGCAGGTGGGCCGCAGTTTACCCATCTGGCCGCCTATCAGGCGGGGCTGGTGCTGCGCCAAGCGGTGCTGGGCCTGCCTGCCAAGGCCAAAGCCGCCCTGCCGCGTGTGACCTATACCGAACCCGAACTCGCCCAAATCGGCCCTACCGAGGCCGAGGCCCGCGCGACCTATGGCGCGGCTTTGACCGTGGTGCGCGAGGACTTCAGCCATATGGACCGCGCCATCACCGATCAGACCACCGAGGGCTTTATCAAGCTGATGATCGTCAAAGGTCGCCCCGTAGGTGTCACGCTGGTGGGGGCCCATGCCGGTGAGCAGATCAGCCTGTGGGCGCTCGCGCTGGCAGGGCGCGTTAAGCTGTCCACCCTTGCGGGCATGGTGGCCCCCTATCCGACCTTAAACGAAATCTCCAAACGCGCCGCAGGAGCCTATTTTTCCCCCCGCCTTTTTGGTAACCCTTGGCTTAAGACCTTGGTCAGGGCCGTGCAAAGGTTTCTGGCCTAACCAAAGCTTGGGATCGCATGCGCATCTGGCGTAAAGACGGTTTTTTCAACACCCTGTCCGGCAGGTTCTTTTTGCTGACCGTGGCCTTTGTGCTGCTGGCCGAGGTGATGATCTTTGTCCCCTCAATGGCGCGGTTTCGCGCTGATTTCCTGCTGGTGCGCTTAAAAGAGGCGCAGATCGCCTCGCTGGCGCAACTGGCGGCCCCTGACATGGTTTCCCCCGCCCTTGAGGCCGAACTGCTGAAAAACGCCGAGGTTTTCAACGTGGTGCTGCGGCGCGACCAGATCCGGCAATTGGTGCTGTCCTCGCCCATCCCTTCGCCGATCGTGGCCACTTATGACTTGCGTATGGCGGGGCCTTGGGCCTTGATCCGCGATGCTGCGGTAGCCTTTTTGCAGCCCGAAAGCGATGTGATCCGGGTGATCGGCTATCCGGTGCAGGATGGCGGGATCTTGATCGAAATCACCCTGCTGTCAGGGCCGCTGAAAGTGGCGATGATCGACTATGGGTTGCGAATCCTCAGCCTGTCGGCGCTGATTTCGGCGGTGACAGCACTTTTGCTGTTCACGGCGGTGCAGCGCTTGATGGTGCAGCCGATCAGCCGCGTTGTGCGCCACATGCAAGCCTATGCCCAAGCCCCCGAAGATGCGCGCCGCGTGATCGACCCCACGGCCAACGTGGTCGAACTGCGCCTGGCCGAAGAAGCGCTCAAAGCCATGCAAACCCAGTTGACCGGCGCGCTGCGCCAGAAAGAGCGTTTGGCCCAGTTGGGCGGGGCCGTGGCCAAGATCGCCCATGATCTGCGCAACATCCTGACCACGGCGCAATTGTTTGCCGACCGGATCGAGGCCAGCGTTGACCCCGCCGTGGCGCGTGCTGCGCCCAAACTGGTGAATTCGATCAGCCGCGCGGTCAACCTGTGTGAAGCCACCCTCGCCTTTGGCAAGGCCGAAGAGGCCCCCCCCCGCCTGACCCGCTTTGCCCTGCGCCCCTTCTTGGAAGATCTGGTCGACGGCGAGGGCCTGACCGCCCCGGGCCACGTGTCCTGCCAGATCCAAACCAGCCCCGGCTTGATCATTCGCGCAGACAACGAGCAGCTTTACCGCGTCTTGGGCAACCTGATCCGCAACGCCCGTCAAGCGATGGAGCCGATGGGCCAAGATGGCACGATCACGATCGCGGGCGGTGAGACAGAGGCCGATTGGTGGATCAGCGTGGCCGATACCGGCCCGGGCCTGCCGCAAAAAGCCCGCGAGCATCTGTTTGCGGCCTTTCAAGGG
>JBAXLX010000287.1:0-4809 GCA_037134595.1 Pseudomonadota bacterium | reverse complement strand
CCGAGAGATGGTCTTGTTGCGCCGACATCGCTGCTGCCAAAGCGTCGGGATCAAAAGGAGAGGCGCGCAGCGTGCTCACCACCGCCACCAGATCAGCCCCGGCCAAGGCATGATTGGCCCTTAAATCGCGGGATTTCTGCCGCAGCGCTGCGCGCAACTTGTCGCGGTCTTCGGGCCGCAGGGCCGCGTCATAGGGGCCAAAGCCCATATCGCGCAGCATATCGCGCCCGCCGGGCCCCCCTTTCAAGACCGCGCCCAGCAGCATCCCCCCCACCGCTAAATTCAGCGCCAAAGAGGCCACCAAGACCCAGCGCAGGGTCTTGGGCGTTGCTGGCGTCGGCGCGGTGTCAGGCGCATGTGTCATCTTAGTTCTCCGTCCAAAGGATGTCGGTGGCGGGCAGCAGGTCCATCTGGGCAACCAAAGTCGTCTCGCCGCCAATCAGCGTTGTGATCGATTGTAAGGCCGTGGGGTCAGCGACCCCCAAGACCAGCCCCGTCACGCCGGCCAACGACAAGCCCGCCAAAGCCGGCCCGCCGCCCAAACCCGCCACCAGATCAGACGCCCATCGCCAAAAGCCGTACCGAGGGCGGCCAGCGGGGGCCCGTGGCAAAGGCGGTTGCACCGCTGCGGCGTCGCCCAATATCCGCGCGGTCAAAGCCGCCGATGGCTCAAGGCGGGTGGCCGCGGCCTCGGCCAACAGGGCGTCAAGATCCAGATCATCCACCATCACACAGCCTCTCTTTCATCGGCGTCATCTTCATAGCCCAACTCGGCTTTGCGCCCCGCCAAAATCGCGGCCAAAGTGCGTTTGCCCCGCGCCGTCAGGCTTTCCACCGCTTCGATGCCCAACTCCATGATCTGGGCAATCTCGGGGTTGGCCAAGCCTTCGATATGGCGCAGCACCACGGCTTGGCGCTGGCGGTCGGGCAATTGGTCCAAGGCGCGGTGCAGCGCCGTCATGCGGTCGGCCTGCATCAGGCTTGCAACGGCAGAGGCGGTCGCGGCGGCCACTTCGGGCGCATCGTCCAAACCCACACCGGCCCGCGTGCGGCGAGAGCGTTTGAGGTCGCTACACAGGTTGGTCACCACGCGGTACAGCCACGTCGAGATCTGCGCCTCGCCGGTCCGCCACTGGGGCGCAATGCGCCACAGGCGCATCATGGCCTCTTGCGTGATATCCTCGGCCTCGGCACGGTCGGCCAGAAGGCGGGTGGCATAGCCCAAAACACGCGGGCTTAGGCGCGCCGTCAGCAAACGCGCCGCTGTGGCATCTCCATTGGCATAAAGACGCAAAAGCGTTTCGTCTGAAACCTCGTCCATCGTGTCGCGCGGCATATCCATTCCTGTGGGATATCGTCTTGGATCAGGCGGGGCAATCGGGGCCGCGCGGCAGAGGGCCTGCCGCGCGGGTGTACGAAGCGGGGATCAGTTCCCGCCTTGGTTTTGGTCGGCACGGTGCTTGCCATGCTTGCCGCGGTGCCCGTCAGGCCCATGCATCATAGCCTGCATGGCAGCCTCGGCCTCGGCCTGATCAATCACGCCGTCTTTGTTGGTATCGGCCCGTTCAAAGGCATCCGGCGGTACCGGCATTGCGATCAGTTCCGCCGCCGAAAGCTTGCCATCGCCATTGGCGTCAAGGTCTTGGATCATCCGCGAGGACTGGTCTTTGGCACGCTCGGCGGCGCGCTTCATATGCATGGCGATCAATTCGTCCGACGACAGCAAACCATCGTTGTCCGTGTCAATGCCCGTCACCATGGCACTGCGGTAGGCCGCAAATTCTTCTGGCGTCACTTTGCCGTCTTTGTTGGTATCGGCAGCGGCGAAATCAAAGCTTGGGCCCATGCGGCCCATCGGCCCGCCCTTACCACCATGATGCGCCTTGTCGGCAATCGCGGCAGAGCCCAGCAAGGCCACAGCCAAAGCCACAACACCCAGACCAATCTTCTTACCCGAAACTTGCATCTTACGCTCCTATCTCAGACCCGCCCTGTGCTGGTCTTGATGCAGGTGATACGGGTGGGGTTTGGCTTTCCGTCGCGCAGGGTTGGGGAAAAACGAAACTTTCTTTCCCAAGCCAAGCAGGCCCTCTCAACTTCCCGGTCAAACTGCACTAGATGGACGGATGGAAGGATACACCATGCCCCACTCTGCCGCCCCCTACTTGCCCCAAGACCCACTAACAGCCGAACGCCCCGCGTGGCCCGCCATACGCCGCGGCTTGGCGTGCCGTTGCCCCAAATGTGGCCAAGGGGCGCTGCTGCACAGCTACTTGAAGGTGAACGCTGCCTGCCCGAAATGTGGCGAGGATTATTCCCATCAGCGTGCCGATGATGGCCCCGCTTATCTGACGATCCTGATCGTGGGCCATGTGATGGCACCCTTGATGTATTATGTCTTTGTCGAATGGCGGCCCGAGCCAGCCGTGATGGCGACATTCTTCACGATTGGCACAGCGATCTTGTCGCTGGTGCTGTTGCCGCGCCTGAAAGGCGCTTTTGTCGCCCTGCAATGGGCCAAGCGGATGCATGGGTTTTCGTCCGATCCCGCCGATGACCCAGCGGTCTTAAGCCATGTCTGAGGTGCCGATCCACCCCGCCGCCAGCGTGGTTTTGGTCCGGCGCGGCGGGGCGGGGCGGGTTTTGATGGGCCAGCGCGGCGCGGGGGCGGTGTTCATGCCGTCTAAATACGTCTTTCCGGGCGGTCGGGTCGATAGCGGCGATCACACCGATGCGGTCAGCCTGTCGCCCATGTGCGCGGCGCGGTTGGGCCAGCATCTGCTGCCCGCCTCGCCACCGCCTGCCGCCCTTGTGGCCTGCGTGCGGCGCGAATTGCGCGAAGAAACCAGCCTGTCGCTGCCCGCCACGGCCCCCCTGCGCTTTATCTTCCGCGCCATCACCCCACCGGGCAGCCCGCGCCGCTTTGACGCGCGGTTCTTTTTGGCCGATGCCGCGCATATCGACGGCAATTTAGAGGATTTTTCAGGGGCCGAGGACGAGTTATCCCACCTGCATTGGGTGTCGTTAGACCAAACCCGCAGCCTTGATCTGCCCTTTATCACCGAGATTGTCCTCGCCGAACTGCGCGCGCTTCTGGCAGGCGAAGACCAAGCCGGCGTGCCCTTCTTTGACAATTCCGGCCCCGTGCCCACCTTTCGGCGGATCGCCTAAGCCTCGTCGCGGCCATCTTTGCGCACGGGCCAGACCGGATGCGGCACGGGGTCTTTGGCCCGCAGCAGGTACTGCGCGAAGACCTGAGCATAGCTGCGGTAACGGTAGCCATCATTGCGCCGCAGGTAATGCGCTTTGCGCTCGGCATAAAGTTGGGGCAGTTTGTACCACGGCACGGCGGGGTGCATATGGTGGACGACGTGGAAATTGTTGTTCAAGAACAACAAAGCCAGCGGGCCGCGATCTTCGATCACCACCGTGCGTGCGCGGTGCGCTTCATGGGCGCGGTGTTCCAGAAAGGTGCGGATTTTCAGCAGCGCCATGGCCAGATAGATCGCCAAGGCGTAGCCCCATGCAGGCATTGCCGCCCATGACAGCCACACCACAACCGGCATCAAGCCGATAAAATTCATCCCCCAATCGCGCAAAACTCTGCGATTGCCGTCCAAAATCAGCCGCACATCGCCCGCAACAAAGGCCCAAAGGCCCAAGACCGGCCCCACCACAATGCGCCCCAACAGCGTGTTGTTCACCCGCAGCAAAAATCGCCGAACGGGGGACAGCTTGGCCCAGTCCTGCGGGGCGACATAGTTTGATTCCGGATCGTCATAAGGGTCGGTCAGCGCGGGGTCGTGGTGGTGTTGCAGATGCGTCGTGCGAAAGCGGCGATAGGGCACAAAGACGGCAAGGGCGGGAAAGACCAACGCCTCGTTCACATGGCGGTTGGCAAAGGGGTGATCGTGCAACGCCTCGTGCTGAAGCGACAGAAATTGGGCAATGGCCACGCCGGTCAGCAGCACCGACAAAACAGCACTTTGGCCCCAGACAAGGGTTCCCACTGCCCAGACGGCATAGGTGGCCGCCAGCATTAAGATGGTGGGGGTTTCAATGACGCGGCGGTCGGGTGGCATTTGAACCTCGGCTTGGGCGCAGCCAGATTTGCGGAATTTTGCGCCCTTCGCAAGGTGGTCTACCAAGCCTTATGGCTTAATAAACCTGCAATTGGCTTATATCATAGCCGTTGAAGGTTAAAATATCGCGCGCCGCCGTCAGACGGTCGGCGGTCAGGGTTGGTCCTTTGTTCAAAATCAGGCCATAATGGCCAGAGGGTGCGCCCAAAACCACCGTGCGGTTATCGGCATCGGCCCAAAGCACCCAAAGCGGGCCAATGCCTGTCACCTCAAAACGTCCCGGCGCTGTGGCTGTCATCGCCCCCCTGCCCCGCTTTGGCCCATCGGGCAGGCACAGCGCATAGCGCGCCTGAGTTTCCACCGTGATCGTTCCGCCACGACAAGCCGTGCCAAACCCCGCCACCTGTTGCCATTCGCCCAAAAGCCGCGCCGCATCAAAACCGGCCAGCGAATAGATCGGGCGGTCAGGGTCGCGAAAGCTGGCCTGCGGGGCGGGTTTATGGCTGCAAGCCGCCAACAGGGCGGCGGCAAGCGCAAGGCGGATCAGCGGGTGCAAGGGCAAAGGTCCAATCGCGCTTAATAGGGCTGCGGATGGGCTTTGTGGGCCACAGCAATGTCGCGCAACACTTCATCCGACAGGGTGATCGGGGCGATGTTCACCGCCAGTTGCGCCAGACTGGTGGCCCCCACAATCGGGATCGTGGCAAAGGGGCGGGGTTGGGTGAAG
>JBAXLX010000286.1:0-4817 GCA_037134595.1 Pseudomonadota bacterium | reverse complement strand
CCCCGATCGAGGCATGGGCCAAGGCGCTGCGCTGGGATGGTGGGGCCGCATCCAACCCGACTGCGGTGCGCCTCCCCGTCAGGCGCACATAGACCATGGCCATCCAGGAAGAGGGCAGGGGTTTGATCCCGGCATTGGCCAAAGCCGCATCCAGTCGCCCCTCTGCGCCGCGCCCCCCACCATGAAACCGCGCAAGCCCGCCATCGGCATGGCGCAGCGCCCTTAAGACCGGCGCGATGCGTTCCATCGCGGCCAAAAGCTCGGGCGGAGGGGTGCGCCCCCTCTCGGCCAAGGCTTGCTCGGCCCATGTCAACAAGGTGAAAAGGTCCAGCAAGTCTTCGGGATTGCGCGTCGCTATGCCGCCGCCCATGTCAACCTCGGCCTCGAGATGGGTGGCAAGGGCCTTGAGCGCGGGGTTCACGGTGTCTGACAGGCCGGTCAAGACCAATCCGGCGATGATGATGGCGCTTAGCGCTTCGACTCGGTTCAGGCCCGCTGCGGCTTCGGGCCAGCGGCGCGATAGGAAATGCACTTGCCCGGACAGGCTGGCCAGAAAGATACCCTCCTCTGACGGTGAGCGGCCTTGCACCAAAAGGGGGGCATGGTTGATCCAGCGGATCAACCGCCGCCCGACCAGTTCGGGCCGAAAGCCCGGGCCGCGCCCTTGGCCAAAGCGTGCGATCCAGTCGAATGTCCAGCCCTGCGCTTTGGCCATCGCCGTCTGGCTGCCCACGGCGGCCAGATCGTCCAGCCAGCCAAAGCCGTGGCTTAGGGCGCGGGCCTCGGGATCAGCAAAGGCCACGTCCCAGATCGCGACCTCGGGCTGCGCAACCCCGCCCTTCTGGCCGAACTGCCCCGCAACCAATGGCTTGCCCTTGGCATAAAGCCCGATCGAGCGCGGTTCGGGATGGCTTTCAAAGTCCGTGGCCACGGGTTTGCGGCGGGCGCGCCACATCTCAAGCCTATCGCGCCACCCGCCCGACGCGCGGTGCTTTGGGTCGTTCTTGGCCATTTTGCCCTGCTTTGCCACGGCCTCTTTCCGAGAGCGTTTGACCTAGCATAGCGAAGGCCCCCCGGCCTGTCACCGGGCGCGAAGGGGGCCTGTCATTTTTCAGGCGGTATGGTCCAGACGTTCCATATATTGCGCCAAACCGCGCACCTGACCCAGCCATTTGGTGTACAGCTTGGGCTCATGTGGCGCGGGGTGGACGCCTGCGGGGATATCGCCTGCCAGAAGCGATTCGACGGCAAAAGACACCGGCGTTGACACCAGCCGCGCCATGGCCGTGCCCTTGGAATCGCCCCAAGCATCCATCGCCCAAGTCTCGTGGAACTCGATCTTGCCCTCGCGTTCGGCTTTGAGCGAGACGAACAAGATCACGCGGTCCGGCTCTCCGGGGGCGTAGGAATTGTCGCGCACGAAGTCTGCGGCCATCTCGGCCAGACGGGCATCGCCTTCGGGGCCGGACAGGGTTTCAATCTCGCGGAAGACGGGCGTCCAAGCGGCTTCCCAGCCGTTCAGGCGAATCGTGCCGCGCACAAAGTCTTTCACCTTCCATGCCGGATCGAATCGGTAGTCTTCCAGGAAGGGATAGGAATCGCGGTTGGGATAGACCTCGAAGCTTTCGGCCTGCGGCAGCGGCGCATCATAAGAGGTGATCGCATCCCAAGGCCGCGCGACTTTCAACTCTTGAAAGTTCTTCAAGCTGCGCGAGGGCGAGCGCAGGGCTTTGAGCACCCCCAAAGGCGCCCAGCTGAACTTGTAGCGGAAGGGATTGGGGATCTTCGGCACGCCGCCGCAATACGACACGAAGCTCAGCACATTTTGCGCATCATAGCCCTTAGAGGCGCGATAGCGCGCCACCAGATCATGCGCCATCAAATGGTCAATCCCCGGATCCAGCCCGCATTCATTGATCGACACCAGCCCTTTGGCTTTGAAATCGCCGTCCAGCGCGCGCATTTCCGGCGAGATGTAGGAAGACGAGACGAAATTCGCCCCCTTGGCCAAGCACGCCTTGGCGATGGGAACATGGTGTTCGACGGTCAGCATCGAAATCGCCACGTCGCCGGGGTTCAGGGCCGCCGTCAGCGCCTCTAGCGAATAGGGGCGGATGTCTTGGGTCAGATCGCCCACCGCCTCGCGCGCCTTTTCGACCGTGCGGTTCCACACCACCACGGGCAGGCCCGCTTCGATCAACCGCCGCAATCCGGGGGCCGAAGACAGGCCCGTGCCACACCAATGTATCGTCATCGCGTTCTCCTTAGACTGTCTGGATATGGCGGTCATAATCCGCCTTGGCCCGACCCCAAACGCCCGACCCAAGGTCAGCCAGCGTCAAAAGCGAGGGCAAAAGTTGCGCTGCGTAATCTTGCGACGATTCCACCGGCATCAGCGAGGGCAAATTGTCAATCGCCGTCACATCCAAGGGCGGATGGTCGGCCACGCGCAGGGCGGGCGCGTCCCAGTCGGTGGCGCGGTCATAGACCTTGATGGGTGAAAAGTCCGATGTCGGATCGCAAGCGATATCGCCAATCACCGTCAACTTGCGCGCATCGCTCTTGGCCGAGGCGGGCACGAACACCGGGCATCCGGGCCGCGCCAGAATGCAGTTGAGGAAAATCTCGTGCTGCAACACTGCGGGGAAAGGCCCGCCAGAGGCGGTTTCGGCCATATCCCACTTGGTCACGCCGCAGCCCAAAGCCTGTAGCAAATCGGCAGCCCCCGACCCCACACGGCCCAAAGCGCCGATGATCAAGGCGTTGGGGCGCGACAGGCCGGCCAATTCGTCAGCCAGATTGGCCAAAAGCTCTGCTTTGCCGGCATAGACCGCAACGGGGCCGCAAATGCCGCCGCGCTGTTGGGCGGCCCAGCATTTCAGGCTGACCGCAGCGCCCGCATAGCCCGCCCAATAGCCAAAGGCTGCGACTCTGCGGCCTTGTTCATTCACCAGATATTCCAGATCATACAGCGCCCCGCCGCCCGCCTTGAAGCGTTGCAGCAAAACGCGGCCCGCAGGTTGGCCTTTGAAGGCATGGCCGAACATGATGTGGCGGTGGGTTAGCGGGGTGCCGTCTTCGGGCAGTTCTTTTAAGCCAAAGATGATCGCATCCGGCGGGGCAAAGGGCCATGTATTCTCGGCCACGATCTGGCAGCCTGAGCGCAGATAGCCGTCAATCGGAATGGCGCGGACGTGGCTTTCTTCGACCGACACTTTGATGCCCGCCGCGACCAAGGCCGCAGCCCCCTCTGGCGTCAGGCCGACGCGTTCCTCATGGGGCCGCTGTTCGGCCCGAACCCAAAGATGCACCATCGCACGCTCCTCTTTTGCGCCTTGCATAGCAGACTGCCGCAGGCAAGCCAGCCCCCCGTGCAGCCTAAGGGCCGCTCAAACCGGCCATTCCGCCCCTCGCCATGTCGCCTTTGAGGTTGCAGGCCCTGTCCCCCAAGTCTATCCCGCCTGCATGAAACTTCTGTTCCTTGGCGATGTGATGGGCAAATCCGGCCGGACGGCGGTGGCAGAGCGTTTGCCTGCCCTGCGCGCCGCGTGGGGTTTGGATTTTGTGGTGGTGAACGGCGAGAATGCCAGCGAGGCGCGGGGCTTACGCCCGAGCACGCCAAGCTGATCCTGAACGCCGGTGCCGATTGTGTGACGCTGGGCGGTCATGCCTTTGATCAAAAGGACATGCTGTCGTTTATCGAAACCGAACCGCGCATCCTGCGCCCGCTGAACTTTTCCAAAATCGCCCCCGGACGCGGGGCCAAGGTGTTTGATGCAACACAGGGCCGCAAAGTGCTGGTCACCCAAGCGCTGGGCCAAGTGTTCATGAAGCGCCCATTTGACGACCCCTTCAGTGCGCTGGACGCCGTGCTAAAGACCCACCCCTTGGGCGGGATGGTGCAGGCGGTGATCGTTGATATCCATGCGGAAGCCACGTCTGAAAAGATGGCGATGGGCCATTGGTGCGACGGGCAGGCGAGTTTGGTTGTGGGCACGCACACCCATGTGCCCACGGGGGATGCGATGATCCTGAATAAAGGTACGGCCTATCTGACCGATGCGGGCATGTGCGGTGATTATGACAGCGTGATCGGCATGGAAAAGCTGGAACCTTTGCGGCGGTTTATCACGGGCATGTCCTCGACCCGGTTCGAACCGGCGGGGGGCGAGGCGACCTTGTCGGGCGTTTATGTCGAAACCGATGACCGCACGGGCAAGGCCACCCGCGTGGCCATGGTGCGCCAAGGCGGGCGGTTGCAGCAGGCGGGGCCGTGATGGCGCGGCCTTTGACGCGGGTGCAAAGCATTGCCGCACTGGTGTTGCTGGGCGTGGGGTGGGGATCGACCCAGCCCTTGGGCAAGATCGCGGCCTCGTCGGGGCACCCGCCGCTGACGCTGATCTTATGGCAGACGGTGATCTGCGTTGTGGTCTTGGGTGCTTTGACCTTGGTGCGCGGCAAGGGTTTGGTTCTGACGCGGCGGGCTTTGGGGTTTTATCTGGCGGTGGCGGTGCTGGGCACTTTGGTGCCAAATGCCGCCTTTTACATCTCGGTTCACAGGTTGCCTGCGGGGATCATGTCGATCTTGATCTCGACCGTGCCGCTGATGGCCTTTCCGATGAGCTTGGCGCTGCGGTCTGACACGTTCGAACTCAAACGCCTGATCGGGCTGCTTTTGGGCCTGACAGGCGTTGCGATCATCGCCGCCCCCGGGGCCAGTTTGGCCCCCGGCATGGTCGCCTTTCTGCCCGTAGCGCTGATCGGCCCGCTGTTTTACGCGCTAGAGGGCACCTTTGTGGGACGTTACGGCATGGCGG
>JBAXLX010000285.1:0-4820 GCA_037134595.1 Pseudomonadota bacterium | reverse complement strand
CACCATCGTATGGTCGTTAGCGGTTCCTACGACATCAAACTTCTGAAAGCGAACCTCGCCTTGTGTTGCGTTGTTGAATGCAGCATTCCCCCTCCAGATGAAGCTGTCATTCAATACAGATGTGGCAAAGGCGTCGATGGCACTCAGGTTGATTTTGTCCTGACCTTTCACAAAATCAGCAATCACATCGGAAGCAATCGCTGTCGGACCCGACTCCATCACATTGTTGAAAATGAAGGTATCCCTGCCAGTACCCCCAATCAGGGTGTCTGTTCCCATGCCACCGCTCAACGAATTTGCCGCAGTGTTGCCCGTAATTGTATTGTTCGATGTATTGCCAGCGCCGTTAATCGCTGTAGATCCGCTGAGGATTAGGTTTTCGAGGTTTGCTCCCAGCGTTGTGGTTACGGATGAATGCACGGTGTCGGTTCCGGCAGACCCTGTCTCGGTGATCGTGTCACCGCCGTCTGTGATGTAGGTGTCATTGCCCATGCCACCAATCAGCGTATCTGCGCCCGCGCCACCGTTCAGGGTATCGTTTCCGGCATCGCCGTGCAGAGTGTTATTGGCACCATTGCCTGTCAGCACATTGTTAAGACCATTACCTAGACCATGTATCGCAGACGAACCTGTCAGGATCAGATTTTCCACGTGACCTGCCAATGTATAGCTGTCGGCCGAAGATCGCACTAAATCAGTGCCGGCAGATGCAAGTTCAACGACAACATCAGTCGAACTGTCGACAACATAGGTGTCGTCACTGGCGCCCCCTGACATACTGTCAGCGCCCGTGCCTCCGTCCAGCCAATCATTGCCAAGACCACCATCCAGCGTATCGGTGCCAAAGCCGCCCATGAGCGTGTCATTGCCAGCGCCAGCGACCAGACTGTTGTTCTGTTCATTCCCAGTCAGTTGGTCGTTTCCGCTGCCAGATGTGACATGTTCGACGTTTATAATCGTGTCAGTGCCATAGCCAGTTGTTTGGGCGACGGTCAGGCCGAGATTTACGATGGCTGCACCTGTGCCCGTGAAATTGGCGCGGTCCGATCCAGCGCCGCCGTCCAGTACATCATTGCCCAAAGCGCCGGTCAGCAGATCATTCCCCGCTCCGCCCATCAACTGGTCATCCCCCAGACCGCCATCTACACTGTCGTTACCCGCCAGCCCCATGAGCATGTCTTGGCCTACGGTTCCCTGCAACACGTCCGATCCGTCATGCCCAATGATCGGGTTGATATAAATGCCGCGGATTTGTGCACCCGTGCCCACCCCGTCGTCGCTTGTCCAGGTCACGAGCACCCGCCCATCCGGCAGAGCCGCAAGGCTCGGTGAGGACTGGTTGTTTAAATCTGTTGTATTGATCACAAAATCACTTTCGATCAACTGGCCATCTGGCCCGATTAAGCGCCCCCGCACGCAGCCCCAGTCGCCATCCCCCGCATCCCCAGAATACCAGACCACAAATGCCCGACCATCCAACAGTGTCGTTACAACCGGTTTTGTGTATGAGGCACTTAAAGCTGTGGAGTTTATTTGAAAATCAGACCCCAGCGGCTGTCCATCTGTTCCGATAATCCGTGCCCTCACTTCGCCTTGGCCATAGGACGGGTTGCCACCAGAAGCGTCGGGCGTAAAGATCCCCGATGAAAACCAAGTAACAATCGCACGGCCATCGGCAAGAGCCGTGACATCGGCGTAGTTCTGATAGCCGCCGGCCGTAGAGTTCAAAACAAAATCATCTCCCGAAAATGCGCCATCGGTACCGATGATGCGTGCGCGGATGTTTCCCGGTGTCCCATCCGCATCATCCGTGCTGCTAAAGGTCACGAGAATGCGGCCGTCGCTCAATTCTGTGGCCTGAGGATCGTACTGCCCTCCGAGGGCAGTTGTGTTGACAAGGAAATCAGGGCCGATAGCCGTGCCGTCACTCTGAAAATAGCGCCCTTTTATAGCATAGCCATCGCCGTCGCTGCCATCATAGCTTGTCCAAATCGCAAAGACCCTGCCGTCGCTTAATGCGGTTAACGATACTTGGCTTTGGTTGCACTGACCGTTGTAGATCCCTGTTCCAACCACAACGGGGTTAATCAGGAAATCTGACCCCGGCGTTTGATCCATAGGATCAAGCACGACCCCACGCAGGCCAACCCCGTCGCCGTCACCCCCATCCCCACTTTCCCATGCAAGGAAAACCTTGCCTTCGGCTGTCACGGTGGCCACAGGGCGGCATTGAAACTCCGAAGTCGTTGAGTTTACCAAGAAATCAACGCCCATGACCGTTCCATCTGGACGAACCCAGCGGGCATAGATTTCTGATTCAGTTGACCACTGACCAGTCTGTCGCACCCAAGCCACCAGAGCCGTGCCGTCGGGCAGAACCGCAACTGTAGATGCAAAAGGACTGTAACTCGTCCCAAGGGGATCCGAGTTAACAATGAAATCTGCTGTTGGTGCCATGGGATGCTGCCTGTTACGGACTTCAAAGCAGGATACGCCAAACTATGGAAATTGGATCATGAAGATCAACCGCACCACAGCTCGCGCAACTCGACGCAGTGCTGTCCACTCTGACCGTGGGTCTCATCATGATCCCTCGCAGCGAATGGATGACGTGCCGCCCGTCCTCTCTCGCAAGTAAAGTTGCCACCCTGAACCGCGAAACCATGTTCAGCACCCTTCCGGTACTGGACGAAAGCGGGAACCGTGTCTTGGGCCTTTATGATGCATCGCAATGGTTCAACGGCACCGCCCCTGAGATCCCAATCGGCGATGCTTTCCAACTGCTATCCGAGGACATTCTTGTGGCCGAGGATGCCAGCATCTTCGACTTCCTTCGTCAGGCAGACATTCACAGCACCAACCTCGTTGTACGCAGTACGCAGATCGCCGGTCTAGTCAGTTTGTCCGACATCGAACAGCTACCGGTCCGCACTGCACTTTTTGCGCTAATCAACAGCTTTGAAATGGCTATGGCCGCGCTGATAAAAAGTCGGATGGAACGGCCGGACGCTTGGAAGTCATTCCTAGCAGAGGGTCGCCAAAAGTTGCTGCAAGAACGGATATTAACGGCAAAACGAAACGACACTTACACGGATGATCTTCTACTAACTCAGTTCTGCGACAAGCACGCTGTTATAGCGAAAGGCAAATTCCTCGCTCTGCCAAGGAAAGAACTCGACGACCGCATCAGCCGGATTGAAAGGCTACGAAACGACATTGCTCATGCCAATAGCGTTGGCAACAGTCCACAAAAGGCCAAGAAAGTCTGTGCGATAGTGAGAGACATATACGATCTTAAGCAGCGAATTCTAGCTAAGACTGCTGGGCCAATCTGATTCGCAAACTTAGTATGCCAAGGTCGCCCCACGTCCCACCATCTCGGTGAAGACCACTTAAGGCAAACTGAACAACCTCTCCCCTCGATGAGTTAAGGACGGACAACGACCTCTCCGCATGGTGAGAAGGAATTCGAAACCTTGAGCTTTCCAAGGCAGAACACACCCAATACATTTGACCCTTGCGACGTCAGACCCACAGATCGCATCGCCCAGTACAGCCGTGTGTGAGAAGCGCATTGAACTAGGCAATGCGCCCTGGTTGTCTTACTTAACCTAGAATAGTCTATGCGACTGAATGCGCGTCGGCCTGACGGTGAGCACGAATAAAGGATGGACACCCCGATTGTTCCTTGCGCAGCGTGCCAAACGCACCACGGCTGAGAAAGTGATCCAGAGGCGGTTTAGTGCCTTGTTGCATAGGGCTGTGCGGCGGGTCGATCCCTACACGGTCGAGGCTCATACGCTTTATTTCTTGTGTCACACAGCGATTTGTATGAGGATCATTAAAAGTCACAGGGCAACGTGAACATCTTCAACGTCGCCGAAAACGCTGGTAAATCGGTCAATCAGATCGAGCGGTTCTACGCAAAATACCTGCCGCTTTCGAAAGGGATGGCAAGGAACCTGTAATGCTTCGGGGGGTAAGCGAATGCAACAAGTTGATAGGATCAACCCCTTGAAACGCATCTCACAGTTTTTCTATGAGAACTCTAATTTAAAGGTAGCAATCCTTTGCACCGCAATTTTTGGTGCTTACTTAGTCTTGGTCATGACCCATCAAGCAACTGGCTTTGACATACCAAACAGCAATGTGAAATCGCTTGGTATGATGTTTGGATTTAGAGAGTCTGATATTCTGGAGTTTTTTCAATCACGCACAGATAAGATGATTGAAGCATATATAAATTTCAACCTGATTTGGGACATGATATTTGCTCTTATCTATGGTGTCATGTACGCAGTTTGGCTGTCTGTATTGCTGAAGGCATCCGCAGGAAAAGTTGGTATTCTAAATCTAATTCCTTTTCTTCAAGTCATATTTGATTGGCTGGAGAACTATTCCTTAGGTTATCTGGCGCAGCTGTATCTAATCAATGGGACTATCGTCTCATCCATGGCGAAAATTTCCTCATATTTTGTTATGATAAAATGGGTATTTTCTGGATTGACATATTTCACAATGATCTTGGCCATAATGTTTTTGCTTGCTCGGCTCTTCAAGAAGCAATGATTTAAACGTTTGCTACCTGCTCGCAATCAAATGGTTTGACTAAAACATTGTGGCGTCAGATTGCAGGGCAGGGAATGGACATCGATAGCATTGAAATTGCGGCCAACTTCAGATCCTGAAGATGTTTGCCTGCCCTCTAACATTCTCGTTTCATCCAAGCCCATCCAAGCCAAATATTTCCTATCCTTGCCAGTGTTTTAGGTAGGAATAATCCGCTGCTGACCACACAATTGTAGATAACAGTTGTGAGG
>JBAXLX010000284.1:0-4824 GCA_037134595.1 Pseudomonadota bacterium | reverse complement strand
GAGCAACGGACTTTTAATCCGTGGGTCGACGGTTCGAGCCCGTCTGGGCCCACAGCAATATCTGACTAAGTATGTCCTTGCCCCTACTCATGCCATTTAAGAGAATTAACTCCTATGGCGGGCACTATTGCTCACATAAGAAATGTGAGCGAATTGTGAAATTGGGTAGCTCAAGAGTAATAAGACTCTTGCTGACCGCCTTAACGATTGCATTAATTCCGGTTCCAGCCCACGGATATAAACCAAATTATGAATTCTTAGAAAATAATCCAGGAAGCAAATTTATTCAAAGCTCGACGCAAGTCTTTGGAAACGATTCAAACAGCAACAAAATTGATGATTCTTTGGAAAACCAGATTTCTTCACTTGGATTTGGAACCATTGCAGTATTAATTCAGACTAGCAATTACGTAGCAACAATCGATCAACTATCCAATTTCGGCATCACATCTTCTTTAGTTTCTAGAACTTTAGGTGAAATAAAGGCCGATCTAACATGGCAACAAATCAGATATGTTGCCAATCTGAATTACATAAAATTAATTGCACTTGACCGAGGTATCTCACTTATATTACCCAGTCCTCCAGAGCTCACCGATTATGAGTTTCTAGATGGCCACGTTGACCAAAATGTTGAACAGGTCGATCCACAGCTCGTAGCAGCTAAAAAGATCTACGGGGCAACTGGTGGTGATTCAAACCCTGCATATTCGACGGGGGATCAAGTTATCGCAATTGTTGATACAGGCATTGATAGTGAGCACGTGCTACTAAACGGTGGGAAAGTTTTATATAGAAAAAACTTTGTTGCAAATACCCCTTCTTGTACGGCAAGTGTGCCAACAGCATCAACTAACAACTGGGACATTGTTGGCCACGGAACTCGCGTTGCCGCAGTGGCAGCCGGCAAATTAAACGGTACACATTCCAAACTATCCAACGGCGTGGCCCCAGGTGCGGCCCTGATTGATCTAAAAGTCTTTGGATGTGAGCCCAGTACTGAAAATTCAATTGTAAATACCGCTTTGCAGTGGATTTTGGACAACTATCAAACGTACTCAATCGATGTTGTGAATCTTTCACTTGGCTCTACCAGTGATGTAACCGATGGAACTTCAACGACAGAAGTTTTAGTAAATATGATTTCTTCACTAGGAATTGTTGTAGTTGTTGCTGCAGGAAACAGTGGCTCGGATGCAAAGACAATATCAATTCCCGCATCAGCTCATCATGTGATTTCCGTGGGAGCTATGCGGATGGGCGCTAACGGCGAATCTATGGCCTCCTTCACATCAAAAGGTCCCACATCAGATGGTCGAATGGGCCTAGACATAATCGCTCCTGGTACAAATTTAGTTACAGCGCGTGCGCGATCAACTGATTTCACAAATAATGATGCATCGGTTGCATCCAGCGGAACATCTTTTGCAGCCCCATATGTTGCAGGGCTAGCAGCAATAGCACTTGCAGCCAATAACAACTTACGGCCAGCCATTGGACAAATTTGTGTGGGCTCACCATCACCGTGTCCAACAGGTGTTGTATCTGCAACCATGAGTAATCCCTTTGAAGATTTAATCAAACTAGATTGTGCTGATTGGGGAATGCCAGGAAATGATGCAGATAGCGGATGCGGGTATATCCGTGCTGGTAAGTCCGTACAACGAATGTATGGAGCTGCACCAACTGTTGTTTACCCAAATGTGTGCAATTTTTCTGCCGTAACAGCAGCAAACTCTTCCTATGGTTTTTATTTAGAGCCAGGTAGCTCTCCATCCGGCGTTAATGTCATGGGAAAAACTGATGCTGGAGGTTTTTGGACTACCCGCGATTGGTTTATCCAGGGAGTTAGAACGGACGGTACAACCTTTCCTTTGCGCAAGAACCACTATGCCGCAGCGAGTACGCGCGTAAGCAGTACCTTTGTGAGTGATGCTTTTGGACGCCAAATTGCCACATGGTCAACACCAAATGATCCCGCTCATTACTTTGAAATCGTTAACCGTAATGCAGACACATTTGCAATTACTCTTTCAGGGTACAAGAACTGCCCTACAAGTAATAAACGATGGAATGTCACATCCAATCTAGGGTTAATAGAAGGCGTTGAAACCTCAACGGTGCTCTCTGTCTCTGATTCTGGTGGAGAAACGCCAATCGTTACAGGAATTCTTGGAATAGTAATTGACTCTGTAACAGCAACAGCAGGTAACTTAAATATTGCAATTCATGCCCCTACTGCTGCCAATCAGCAGGATCAATGGAAGGGTGCTGTCATGATTCGAGACAGCAAGCAAGAAACTCGGATTCAAATTTCAGTGAGTGATTCACATACTGCAGTAACTAATTTTCTTACCCGTTTAACGATTTCGCAGACAGGTCGAAACGAAGGTTCGTTGGTAGGCACATTTATGAGGCCAAAGATTTCTGCAGATGGTCGATACGTTGCATATGCATCCACTGCCAAGGAAGCTTTAGGTGTAAGAGAAGATACCGTCTACGCTTTTCCGGTCATTCATGACCTTTATACCGGCATACGTTGGTCTCCTGCGGTAGAAAACGGAGTGATTATCGGTAACGGTTCCCAAATCGATATCTTGGAAATGTCCGCTGACGGTAAGACACTGTTAATGGGTTATTACCCAGGTGGGGCAGGAATTTTTCCTACTGATGGCGACCTTTGGTATGAGGTATATCTTCAAAAAGGAACCACGAAGCAGCTTATTGGTTTAAGTGCTGCCAATCGTTCCACAAGTTTAGTATCACTTGGAAGACAGTATGGATCGGTCGGTCAATACTCGCGAATGTCCCCTAACGGCCAAATCGTTGGCCTGGTGTATCCAGTATCTGAAACCCAAAACGGATTAATGCTTCGGTTTGCAGACACAAATACTGCCTCTGTTGTTCTAGATACGAATGTCATGCAGGGGAATCCACAAGTATTAAACAATAAAGTTTTTTGGTACACGAAGAATTCTGCATTATTACCTGCAGGAGTTGTAGGTGGCATTGTTTCTTACGACATTGCAACCGCCCAATACCAGTTAGTTTCAGTTAAAGAAGATGGAACTCCCAGAACGGATATAACCGACGGAGGATGGGATTTTAATAAACCAGTAGTTGATCCAACAGGTCGTTATCATTTCTTTGATTTGGGTTTCAAGTTATATAAACGAGATACTCTGACTTCTACTACGACACGAATTGCGATAGACCGCGACTTAAATGTAATCGGGCTAAGAGATTTTGTTTCACCAAATTTTCTTGATATCAGCATGATGCCAAAATCTAGTGAAGAGTCATTTATATACTTGGGAAATAACGCAAACCTTGATATTAGTTTTAGGGTAAATATAGATACGGGCGAAAGTGCAAACATAGGCGCCGCTGTAAATGCAAGCATCAGTGGCACAGGACCAAGAGGTCCATCGTCGGTTAGCAACAATGGGTTGGCAGTATTTCTTACAGTCGATCCATTGCTCCCAAGTGATTTAGATGGTGATTACGATTTGTATGTTATGTCTAATATTGTTCGTACTAACTCTGTTCCTCTGGTTTCAAACTTAACTATCGAATACACATCAACCAATATTGAAGTTAGTTGGGGCGCTATCAATAATGGAAGATATGTTGCTGTCTGCCGAAACGCAGATGGCAATGTCACGCTTACTAAGTATCCTGATCGAACACCAAACATTTCCCTTCCAGTTCAAAATTGTCAGAATGCCGGAAAAATAGAGATAACTCCGGTTGTTGGCTGGGACATTGGGTATACAACTAAAGCAACTCTGCCTGCCGGTGGTGCACGCATCCCAACCTTTGCGACTCCAGTGCCCAATAACACTGGCTTCACCGCTCAAATCAATAACTATGACCCTTCATTTACCTGGACAGCATCAGCATCAAACCCAGCTGCCACAGCATCAATTAATCCATCTGGTGTTCTAACAATTACCGGGCTTTCACTTGGAGACACAACTACTGCAACAGTTAAAGCAGCAAAAACTGGATTCTCAATCGGAAAAGCAACCACAGCATTAATTGCAGCAGCTCCATATGTTGCACCAACTCCTGCACCAGCACCTGAAGCACCATCAGGTGGTGGCGGCGGAGGCGGCGGTGGTGGAGCGCCAAAACAAACAGCCTTGTACTTCCAGGTTGTTGATCCAACAGATCAAGCAAAGATCTATAGCAAGCCTGTGTGCGTTGAAATTTACTCACGAACATTGATCCCACAATTTATGGGTTCAGGATGCTCAGGTACAGATGGTCGTATCAATGTTCTAGTTGGCGATGCAAAGGTTTCTGTTCGAGTCTTTGCACTTGGTGATGGTGCAAACTTCCGCGAATACATTGGTGAAGTTGCCAATGACACATTTACTTTAGAGAAGGTGTCCTTCTTCCCTGGCACAACACGATTTGCGATCACATTGCCTGGAGCAAAAGAAGTCACACCTGCGCCAACTCCAACACCGACGCCTTCACTAACACCAACCGTTGAGCCAACGCCAACTCCGAAACCATCTCCGATCCCAACTGTCACACCAACACCTGGTGAGCCAGAACGAATCTTTGTTCCCCTTGAGCCAACGGCAACTCCAACGCCATCTCCATCACCAACTACAACAAAGAGCACTTTCTTCTCACAAACAACATCGACAAGCAACCTGACTAAAGTTTCACTGAAGTCATCTGCTACTGCAGTTTCGACAAAGGTCGGCAAGTCACTGCAGGTAACGGTTGCATCAGTTGGAACAAAGACGGTGCCGGTCAAGGTTTCCGTCAAGGATCCAGCAGGTATGAGCTATCAGATTGCTTCTGTGA
>JBAXLX010000283.1:0-4828 GCA_037134595.1 Pseudomonadota bacterium | reverse complement strand
GATGTCAGTGCCGCCACACACCACCGCCCCGCCCGAGGGTTCCAACAACCGCACCAAAGCCCGCCCCAGCGTCGACTTGCCCGACCCTGACCCGCCCACAATCCCCAGCACCGTGCCCTTTTCGATGGAAAAGGTCAGGCCCTTTAGAATGTCCAACCTTGGGGCCATCCCGAACAACGGCTTGCGCGTCATATCGGCCAAAGACAGGTACAGGTCGGTGACGGTGTACAGATCAGCCATGCTCCACCTCGGCCCGCACGGCGGCGATCACGGCATCTGGCACGGGCTGCAGGCCCGCCGAAGGGTCGGTGTATTTCGGGGTCGCGGCCAAAAGGGCGGCGGAATAGGGATGCTTCGGGGCGCGGAAGAAATCGGCCACATCGCTGTCTTCAACCACCTTGCCCGCATACAGCACCGACAGGTTCTGGCACACTTTGCTGACCACGCCCAAATCATGCGTCACAAACAGCAAAGCCGTGCCATGCCGCGCCTGCAACGCGGCGATTAGCTTCAGGATCTGCTTTTGCACCGTCACATCCAAGGCGGTCGTGGGTTCATCCGCCACGATCAGCTTCGGCTCTGCCGCAAAGGCCGAGGCGATCAGGATGCGCTGGCGCATCCCGCCCGACAATTCATGCGGATATTGCCGCAGCACGCGGGCGGGGTCGGTGATCTGCACCTCGCCCAGCAGGGCAAGGGCGCGCTCTTCGGCACGCTGCCGCGTCCAGCCCAGAATATCCACCAAACGGTCGGTGATCTGCACCCCGATCCGGCGCGAGGGGTTCAGGGCCGTCAGCGGGTCTTGCGGGATCAGCGCACAACTCGCCCCGACCTTTACGCGCCGCACGGCAGGTGGCAGCGTCAAAAGATCGGTGCCGTCCAGCACAATCTGTCCGCCCGTAATCTCGACCGCTTTGGGCAGAATGCCCAAAACCGCCTTGCCGATCATCGACTTGCCCGCGCCACTTTCCCCCACCAGCCCGCGCACCTCGCCCACTTGCACCGTTAGGGACACATCGCGCAGCAAGGGCCCGCCGCCCTTGACGCGTGCTGACAGATTGCGCACCTCAAGAAAGCTCATCGCAGCACCGGATCGAAGCGGTCCTTCAACCCCTCGCCCAGTTGCGAAAACGACAGCACGGTCAAAAACAACGTGACCAGCGGGAAAACCAGAACCCACCACGCTTGGTGGATCGATGAGCGCCCTTCCGAAATCATCCCGCCCCATGTCGGATCATCGGTGGAAATCGACAGGTTCACGAAAGACAAAATCGCCTCGACAATCACCGCGATGCCCATTTCCAGCGTCAGCAGCACGACGATGATGGGCAGCACATTGGGCAAAATCTCGCGAAGCAAAATGCCAAACCGCCCCCGCCCCGCCACACGGGCCGAGGCGACATAATCCATCGCCCCCTGTGCCATCGCCTCTGCCCGAATGACGCGGGCAAAGCGGGTCCAGTCGATCACCACAATCGCCAAGATGATCGAAAACACCCCCGGCCCGATGACCGCGATCAGCAAGATCGAAAACAACACCGGCGGAAAAGCCATCCAGATGTCAATAAACCGCGACACGACCACATCGACCCAGCCGCGATAAAACCCCGCCAACAGGCCAAGTGCTGCCCCGATGACACAGGTGAAACTGGCCGAAACCACCGCGACACCCAGCGCAATGCGGGTGCCAAAGATGATCCTGCTCAACACATCGCGCCCCAAGCTGTCAGTGCCCAGCAAAAACGACGCATCCGCCCCATGCACCCAAAACGGCGGCAACCGGCCCGAGAACAGGTCCTGCTCCAGCGGATCCTTGGGCGCGATATAAGGCGCAAAGAGGGCGACAATCACCAGCAAAACCAGCCAAGCCGCCGAAAGCCACAGCCGCACACCCGCCCTGCGGCGCACTTCAAACCGCCCCTCAGCCATGACGCAACCTTGGGTTCAAGGCGGCATAGGTCAGATCGACCAGAAGGTTGACGCCCGTGAAGATCACCGCAAACAAGATCACAATGCCCTGTATCAACGGCAGGTCACGGTTGATCACCGCATCAATCGCCATATTGCCCAAGCCTTCATAGGAAAACAGCCGCTCGATGATCACGGTCCCGCCAATCAAAAAGGTGAACTGCACCCCCACCAAGGTCAGCGTCGGCAAGATCGCATTGGGCAGGGCCTGCGACCAGATCACCTTGGCCTCGGAATAGCCCTGCGTGCGCGCCAGCGTCACATAATCCAGATGCATCGTTTCTTTCAGGCTTTGTTTGAGCAATTGCCCGATGATCGCCGCCAAGGGAATGGCCAGCGCCAAGGCTGGCAACAGCATGTGTGAGAGCAAATCCAAGGTCAGATCAAACCGCAGCCGCACAATGCTTTCCACCAAGTAAAAGTCCGTCACAAACGGCAGTTGCAGCGATGGCGTCACCCGGCCCGAGATTTGAAACACCGGCACCAGCACGCCAAACACCAAAATCAGCATCAGACCCCACAGAAAATCCGGCACCGACAGGGCAACCCCCTGCGCAATGTCGATCCCGCCTTCCACCCGCGTCTCGCGCAGGCGCGTGCCCGTCAGTGCCGCCGCCCCGCCGATCACAATCGCCATGCCCAAGGCCAGCACAGAAAGCTCCAACGTCGCAGGCAACCGCCCCAAAACCAGCGCCAAAACGGGCTGCTTCAAGCTGATCGACGTTCCAAAATCCCCCTGCACCACCCCACCCGCCCAGATCAAGAACTGCTGCGGGATCGACTTATCCAAGCCATAAATCGCCGTCAGATTGGCAATATCCTCCGCCGTCGCCCCCGGCGGCAACATCATCGCAATCGGATTGCCCGGCACCACGCGGATCACAAAAAACACAATCACCGCCACGCCCAAAAGGGTCACAGCGGTGGTGATCAGTCGCAGCAAAAGGGTCTGTAACAGGGCCACGTCACCTCGACAGGGGCCACGTACCCCTTTCATACTTGCACAAATATCCCACGGGGGGTCCGGGGGGTGTGAAACCCCCCGACTTTGGCGCGGGGTCCGGGGGGTGTGAAACCCCCCGGCTTCGCTCGGCTGGCCGTTTAGGCCCGCTTCATCAAATGCGGCAACAAAGCGCCCGAGTGGTGCGGCGTGACCGTCACACCCTTGGCCGCCAAGATCGGCTGCACATATTGCAGCAAGGGGATGACATAGGCGTTTTCCGCGATATAGCGGTCAACCTCTTTCCAGCCCGCGATCCGCTTGGCCTCGTCCTTTTCGCCCCACAGCGGGCCGATTTTGTCGATCAGGTCTTGGCTATCCCAAACCGAGTGCGGCGAAGGCCCGAACATCGCAAATCCGGTAGAAGTGGTCGGATCCGCAACCGAGTTGCCCCAGTTGTAAAACGCCGCAGGGGCCAGTTGGTCGGCGGCGCGCAATTCGTAATGCTTGGCGATTTCGTAAACCTCGATCTCGGCCTCGATCCCGACTTTGCGCCACAGGCCGACGATGGCCTGAATCATCTCGTAATCCTTGGGCATATAGCCCTTGGTGGTCTGGATCTTGAACTTGACAGGCTTATCAACGCTATAGCCCGACGCCGCCAGCAAAGCCACCGCCGCCTCCGGATCATAGGGCGTCTTGATCGTCGCATCATAGGCGTCATATTCCGGCGTCTCAAGCGTGTCGATCGGCACGCCGTAGCCCGACAGCAGGCGGTCCACGATGGCTTGCTTGTCAATCGCGGCCACAGCGGCTTTGCGCACATTGGGGTCTAGCATCACGTCGATGTCGTTCAGGAAGATCATCCCGATGTTGGACACCGGCGTTGCATAGCCGTTCATGCTGCCCTTCAGGCGGTCGTATTCTTCATAAGGCATTTCCAGCGTGACATGGCTGGACCCGCTTTCAATCTCGGCCACACGGGCGGCGGCATCGGTCACGAATTTGATCGTCACCGTGTCAAAGTCAGGCTTGCCGCCCCAATAGTTGGCATTGGCCTTCAGGCGCACAAAGGCGTTCTGTTCGAACTTGTCCACCATATACGGACCTGTGCCGATCGGGGCCTTTTCAAACCCTTCCGCGCCGACTTTGGTGTAGTATTCCTTGGGCAGCACATAGCCGGTCAGGAAATACATCCACTTAAAGATCGTGGGGTCGAATTGCTTCACATCGGCGGTGACCGTATTGCCATCAACCTTGAAATTGGCCAGCGAGGCCCAGACAAAGTTGATCGGGTTGCCGGTTTCGGGGTTGGCGGCGCGCTCAAGGCTCCATGCCACATCCTCGGCGGTAAAGGGCGAACCGTCGTGCCATGTGACGCCCTCGCGCACGGTCATGTGCACTTGGGTCTTGTCATCGTTCCAGCCCCATTCGGTCAGCAGGCCCGGCGCGGGTTTCAGGTCGGGCTGTTGCAGGATGAACTGGTCAAACACCGACTGGTACAGGCCCTGAATGGTCGGGTTCACCGCCGATGGGCCCGTGGTCGGATCCCACGAGGGCAGGGGCACGTTATAGGCAATCACCAGCTCGTCGATGGCTTGGGCAAAGCTGGGCAAAGCGACCGAGGCGGCGATGGCCGCGCCCGACAGCTTCAAAAGGCTGCGTCTGCTAAGGTTCATAGTGGTTTTCCCTGTTGTGGTTTTTTGGCAGTGTTCACGGTTTTTCAGTGTCCGGCAAGACGGCGCGCAAGCAAATATCCCGATCCCGCGCCTGTCCCCGCACCGGGCCAAACGGCGGCTCCGGTCAGGTGCAGGTTGGCAATCGGGGTAGAGCCGTCCGCATGGCCGCGCATGGGACGGAAAAGGAAATGCTGCGACAGGTGGTGTGACCCGCAGACCTGATCGCCGCCGATCAAATTGG
>JBAXLX010000282.1:0-4856 GCA_037134595.1 Pseudomonadota bacterium | reverse complement strand
GCGGATGCACTGATTGTGTCAAGCCATGGCGGACGGCAGCTGGACGGGGCTTTGTCGTCGATCCGCCGCTTGCCAGCCATTGCCCGCACCGTGGGCGATCAGGTGGAGGTGTGGATGGACGGCGGCATTCGCTCGGGGCAGGATGTGCTCAAGGCGTTGGGAATGGGGGCCAAGGCCACAATGATCGGGCGCAGTTATATCTACGGCCTCGGCGCCATGGGTCAGGCGGGGGTCAGTGCCGCGCTAGAGGTGATCCGCAAGGAAATCGACACCACGATGGCCCTGTGCGGCGAGCGCGACATTGCGAAGTTTGGCGCGCATAACCTGATGATCCCCAAAGACTTCGAGGGCGACTGGAAGGATTGACCCCACAATTCTTCTGCGAAGAATTAGCCCCCGATTCTTCTGCGAAGAATCCAGCACCGATTTTTCGCAGAAAAATCGCGTCTGTTTGATTTTTCGCAGAAAAATCGTGGGGCGAACCTGTCAGGCACGCAGGTCCACCACCACGCGCCCCTTAACCTCACCCTTCAAAATAGCCGCCCCAAGCGCGGGCAGATCTGCGAGCTTAGCGGGTTCCACCATCGCCTCTAGCTTGTCCATCGGCAGGTCAGCGGCGATCCGCGCCCAAGCCCTTTGACGGTCGGCGAAGGGCCGCATGACCGAATCAATCCCCAACAAATTCACCCCGCGCAGCAAGAACGGAATAACCGACGCAGGCAACCCTGACCCACCTGCAAGCCCCACCGCCGCCACAGACGCGCCGTATTTCATCTGCCCCAGCACCCGCGCGAGCATCGGCCCACCCACGGCGTCAATGCACCCGGCCCAAAGCTCGGCCTCTAACGGGCGTTTGACGGTTTCGGCCAGATCGGCGCGCGGGATGATGCGGGCTGCCCCCAAATCGCGCAGATAGCTTTCCGTTTCCGGCCGCCCCGTCACTGCGGCCACCTGATAGCCAAGCTTGGCCAATAGTGCCACCGCAACAGACCCCACACCCCCCGCAGCGCCCGTCACCAGCACTTCACCGCTCGCAGGCGTCAGCCCGTGATCTTCCAGCTCCAGCACCGCCAGCATCGAGGTCAGTCCCGCCGTGCCCACCGCCATCGCCTGCCGTGTGGTCAGCCCATCGGCCAAAGGCACCAGCCAATCCGCCTTGACCCGCGCCTTGGTGGCATAGCCGCCCCAATGCACCTCGCCCACGCGCCAGCCGGTCAAAACCACCTTGTCGCCGGGCTTGTAACGCGCATCGTCTGAGGCTTCGACGGTGCCGGCAAAGTCGATCCCCGCCACATGCGGATAGGCGCGCACCAGCCCGCTGCCGTTGGGCGACAGGCACAGCCCGTCTTTGTAATTGAGCGTGGAATATTCCACCACCACCGTCACATCGCCCGCAGGCAGCGCGCTGTCGTCAAGGTCTTGGATGGCAGCCACTGCCTGACCTTCGGCGTTTTTCTCTAGCACAAGCGCTTGAAACATCGTCTTTCCTTTCGTGAATGCGGCCCGATCAGTTGGGGCCGTGCCAGTCGATCTGGCAAATCTCGGCAGAGCGCCCGTCAAAATCCCAAACGCGCCCATAAGCACGCACCCGCCCCTTGCCCGCTTGGGCGATCGTCACATCAGGGCCCATCCAGTAGCCGGTGTTCGACACCACCACCTCGCGGTCAGGATCGGTGCCGGTGATTGGCGTCACCTCGCCCTGAATTTTCTTGCCCACCGACAGACGGCGGGTTTTGCCCTCGGTGACGTACTGCACCGGAGAACGCTCTGCACCCAAAAACTCTGATACCATCACCGCAAATAGCCCGGTCGACCCGCGCGCCTTGCCAGAAAAGATGCGGATCAGCCCGTCATAGGCGGGTTCAGAGGCCCGTTCGTCGATATAGGCCGCGGCTTTCCAGTTGCCACGGCCCATATTGCCCGGAATGTCCATCAGCAGGCCCACGTTCAACCCGCCCAGATCATGGCCATCGTAATGGCCCGTATCAATGCGAATACCGACCCATGCCTGACAATAGCCTTCGGTGGGCGGGTGCTTGCCCAAGCTGATCACGCAGGGGCAAAAAACGGTGCAGTTGCAGTTCAAGATCAACTCGCCCTTGATGACCCAGCTTGGCAAAGTGGTCGACATTGGTTTGTCCTTTCAGGTCAACACGGTGCGCAAGGCCAGCACAGCCCCCGCCCCGATCAAGGCATATCCCGCAGGCCGTGTTAAGGGGCGGCCGATCTGGGGCAGTTTTTCCAGCACCATGAACAAGGTTGCAAGGCCCATCCACACCAAACTCATCGTGCCGCCAACAAAGGCCAAGGCCATCAGCGCCCAACAGCAGCCAAAGCAGATCAGCCCCAGTTCCACCCCCATGACAAAGGCGCGCCGCAGGCCGGGGGCCCAGCGCCCCATGAAATAGGTCAAGGGCATCCGGCATTTGGCCAGACAGGCGGCTTTGAAGATCGAAAGCTGGTAAAGCCCCGCCGTCCCAAGCAGCGCCACCGTCAGCCACACCGACAGGCTAGACCCGTCCGGTGCCAAAACCCCAGCCCGCGCCAGCGCCCATTGCGCCCATGCCCCCAAACCCGCGCCGATGATCCAGACCAGCGCATAGCCTGAAACCAAGGCCGCCGCCTCAATCGGGCGCGTGGCCCCTGCTGCGCCCATGTTCACGAAGGTACGCAAGGCGGGCACGAAGGTCGGCAGCATCATCGCCGCCACCATCAGCGCCCACATGCCCCAAAGCTCCACCCCCCCCGCCCCTGCCGCCGAGGTGCACAGCACCCCCCAAATCCCGACCGGAGCCTGCGCCACCCGCGCAAAAATCGCCGCCCAAGCCAGCAGGATCAGGGCAAAAAAGCCCAGCCATAGCGTGCCTTGGCGGGTCAAACTGACCTGACCTGTCATGCGTCAACCGCCGAAAAGAGGTCAAGGTTACGGAACGCATCCCCGTCAAAGCCCTGCAGCGGCGAAGGCGTCACGCTTGGCCCAACCCGGCGCGGATGGCTTTCTTGTCGATCTTGCCCACCGAGGTCTTCGGGATCGTCTCAACCCGCAGCACACGATCCGGCGCTGCCCATTTTGACAAGCGCCCAGCGGTGATGGCCGATTGCACGGCCGCCTGCACCGCCTCGCCCACATCGTGCTGTGCCACTACCAGCACCACGGGCCGCTCACCCCACACCGGATCAGGCACCCCCACCACGGCCACCTCAACCACCCCCGCCACGGCTGAGATCAGACTTTCCAACTCTAGCGAAGAAATCCACTCGCCCCCCGATTTGATCACATCTTTCAGCCTGTCGGTGAGGCGCAGGGTGCCATCGGCGGTCATATTGCCCACATCGCCCGTGTGCAGCCACCCGCCACGCCACAGATCGGCGGTGCCTGCGGCGTTGTGCAGATAGCCGTCGGTCAGCCAAGGGGCGCGGGCCACGACCTCTCCGGTTGCCATGCCGTCGTGGGGGACGTCGTTCATATCGGGGTCCACCACGCGCAGCTCGACCAAGGGGATGGGCTTGCCTGTGGCGATGCGGATGGCGGTGGTGTCTTGCGGGACTTGGGTCGCGGCCATATCGGCGATGGTCAGCACGGGGCAGGTTTCCGACATGCCGTAGCCTGCGTGAATATCAATGCCCCGCGCAAGGGCGGCGCGGGCCAGCCCCTCGGGCAGGGCCGATCCGCCGATGATCACCTTCCACCCCGCCAGATCAACGGCTTCTGACCCCGTGGCCCCCAGCACCATACCCAAAACGGCAGGCACACAGTGCGAGAAGGTGACGCCGTGGGTGGCAATCAGATGCAGCAGCTTTTGCGGCTCGTACCGCCCGGGATAGACTTGGCGCATCCCCAGCATGGTGGCGATCAGCGGAAATCCCCAGCCGTGCACATGAAACAGCGGGGTCAGCGGCATATAGACATCATCGGCCTTGATCCCACCCCGCCCGGGAATGGGCGCAAAGCAGGCGATCACGCCCAGAGTGTGCAGCACCAATTGGCGGTGCGAATAGGTCACGCCCTTGGGGTCGCCCGTGGTGCCGGTGGTGTAAAACAGCGTGGCGCGGGTGGTTTCGGGGAAGGTCGGAAAGGCAAAGGCCGGATCGCCTGCCGCCAAAAGCGCCTCGTAAGCCCCCGCAAAGCCCTGTGGAGGGGTGACAGGCTTGTCTGACAGCAAGATAAGATGCACAGGCCGCGGGATGCGGAGCAGCAGGGGCAACAGCAGGGGCAGGAAATCTTCATGCACCAAGATCGCATCGTCTTGGGCATGGGTGATGGTATACAGCACCTGTTCCGGCGAGAGGCGCACGTTAACGGTGTGCAGCGTGGCCCCCAGCATGGGGATGGCAAAGAAGCATTCCAGATAGCGGTGGCTGTCGTAATCCATCACGGCCACCACAGAACCCTCGCCCAGCCCCAAGCCCGCCAAAGCAGACCCCACCCGATGCACCCTTGCGCCAAGCTCGGCATAGGTCAGCTCTGCCCCGCCCGCATCGCTGATCCGCTGGGCCGGATTGGCCCGAAGGCCGGTTTTGAGCAGTTCCCCGATGACCAGCGGATAATCCATCCCATCTCTCCCAAGATTTGCGCCCACCTTAGCAGGGCCATGCCATAGGTCCATAGAAGGTAAACAGGCTGATCGCGGCGATGTCAGGCGGCCTGAAAGCCGCAGGGAGTGTTGCCAACGTCAACAAGGCCCTAACGCGCGCGCAACCGCACACCCGCATCCAAGCGGATCACCTCGCCGTTCAGCATCGGGTTGGCGATGATCGATAAGACCAGTTGCGCGAAATCCTCTGGTCGCCCGAAACGGCGCGGAAAGATCGCGTCGCGGGTGATGGCCTCGACCACCTCGGGGGGCACCTCGCTG
>JBAXLX010000281.1:0-4871 GCA_037134595.1 Pseudomonadota bacterium | reverse complement strand
CAGGGTGTCTCCCCCGAAGGCGGCAGCACCACGCTGGGGCGCGGCGGGTCTGACACGACAGCCGTGGCCTTTGCCGCAGCCTTTGCGGCCGAGCGTTGCGATATATACACGGACGTTGACGGCGTTTACACCACCGACCCGCGCGTGTCGGAAAAGGCGCGCAAGCTGGACAAGATCGCGTTTGAGGAAATGCTGGAACTGGCCTCGCTTGGGGCCAAGGTGCTGCAAACCCGCTCGGTCGAATTGGCCATGCGCTATAAGGTGCGGCTGCGGGTGCTGTCCTCGTTCGAGGACACCGACGAGAATTCTGGAACTTTGGTCTGCGACGAGGATGAAATCATGGAATCGAAAGTCGTCTCTGGCGTGGCCTTTAGCCGCGATGAAGCAAAAATGACGCTGGTGCGGGTCGAAGACCGCCCAGGCATCGCCGCCGCCATCTTTGGCCCCTTGGCCGATGCGGGGGTGAATGTCGATATGATCGTGCAAAACATCTCGGAACATGATGATCCCACCGACAAGCGCGCCTATACCGACATGACCTTTTCCTGCCCGACCAATCAGGTCTTGCGCGCCAAAAAGGCCATTGAAGACGCCCAAGCGGCGGGCAAATTCGCCTATGCGCATCTGGTCACCGACAGCGATGTGTCAAAAGTGTCGGTCGTGGGCATCGGTATGCGCAGCCATGCAGGGGTGGCGGCAAAGATGTTCGCCTCGCTTGCGGCCGAGAATGTGAACATCAAGGTGATTGCGACCTCTGAAATCAAGATCTCGGTGCTGATTGACCGCAAGTATATGGAACTGGCGGTTCAAGCGCTGCATGACGCGTTTGAGTTGGAAAAGGCCTAAGGCAGGATCCCTTTGTGGCGCGGTATCTCGAATGCGCAATTATGTGGACAAAATGTCATCGCTCGGCGGCATTTTCACAGTCGGCGCAAAGGTATTTTTTGCTTGACTGTGGGATTACCCAACAGGCGATGATGCCGTCGGAATCACGATAAGCGTTGCTTATTGACCCATAGCTATAGCCCCAAGCCCATGAGGACCCCATGCGTTTTCCCCTTATCCTGACTGCCTTTGTTGTTGTCTCCACCGCCGCCTTTGGCCAAGAAGTGCCGCCGCGCGATGGCATGGCGCTGGATCCGGCCTCTGGTGGTGAAATCGGGAAAATTTACGAAGCCTGGATGACTCCCGATCAAGAAGGCGGCGAAGAAGAAGAAACTCCGGCTTTGATCCCGCAGATGTTCCGCTCGGTTGGCACGCCGGTGGCGCGCGCCGACCGCCCCGATCGCGGCTATGGCACCTTGGCGTTTAGCAAAGACCTTAGCCACGCCTATGCGCATATCAAAATTGCCAATGTCAAAGTGGAAGATGTGACGATGTTTCACATTCACTGCGGCAGACCGGGAGAGTTGGGGCCGATCATTGTGGACTTTGCCAACAATGTGACCCTGCAAGACGGCTTGGCCGATGGCGAGTTGTCGGTCGAGATCACCAACAAAGACATCAAAGCCGTTCTTGACAGTTCCCAAGGGATGGTCGGGGCCATGACCATGGGCTGCGGCATCAATCGTGGCGATCTGACCACCAAAATGGTGACGGTCGCAGGTATGGCCACGATTGCGGCAGAGGGGGAGTTGTACTTCAACCTGCACACCAAAAACCAACAGTATTTCGGCGATATTCGCGGCCAGCTTTGGCCGGTTGAAAAGTAACCTTGCGACGCTGCGGGGGGCCGAAACCGGCCCTCTGCCACCCTAGATCAAATCCCTTTTCAAGGAAAATTGTGATGATGCGTCTTCTGCAACCCGGCGCAATTATGCGCAACGACAGCCCGGCTGTGCGCGCTGTGTTCTGGATCTTGGCTCTTGGCACAGCCGCCACACAAGTTCTGTGCGCTTTGGGGTCTGGCAGCCCCGACACGGCCCAACCGATGGCCGATTGGTTCAATATCGCCGCCAATGTGGTGAATATTGTCGTTGCGGTCGTGGTTTTGCTGCCCGGCACGCGGGTTTGGGGGGCCGTGGCGGCGGTGGTGGTTATGATTGCCTCGATGATCACCAATTTCCAAGTCGACGGCTCTGCCTATTTCCTCAAAGTCTTGCCCTTTGATCTTGTGGCTTTGGTGCTGCCGGCTGTGATCGCTTGGCACCATCGCGGCGATTTCAGGGCCTAGCTGACCTTAGGGCGATGGGGCGGGCGAATTTGCCTGAAAAACCAGCAACGACGGCCAATTTGGGCGTTTAAACCCGCTGTCGGTTCTGTGCCGATAATCGGCATTCCCTTTGGTGCGACAATGCGCTTATAGCTTAGGGCCAGACGGCAAACCAAAGGCCAGCGATGCCCGAACGCAGTGAAAGTGACAGCCGAAAGCTTCTGCGCCGTTTGCGCGATGTGCTCAGCACGCCCGCCAAAGGCCAAGACCGGCTGGACCGCATCACCCATATCATCGCCGATTCGATGGGAACCGAGGTCTGCTCGATCTACCTGTTTCGCGACCCTGACACGCTGGAACTGTGCGCAACCGAGGGGCTGAAGAAAGAAGCCGTCCACAAAACCCGCATGAAGCTGGGCGAGGGGCTGGTGGGCCGCGTGGCGCGCTTGGGCCAGCCGGTCAACACCCCCAATGCCCCCGCCGAAAAGGGCTTTCGCTTTATGCCGGAAACCGGGGAAGAGATTTACTCGTCTTTCCTTGGCGTGCCGATCCAGCGGGTGGGCGAAAAGCTGGGCGTCTTGGTGCTGCAATCCAAAGCCGCGCGCACTTACGGCGATGATGACATTGACGCGATCGAAGTGGTCGCCATGGTGCTGGCCGAGATGGCCGAGCTGGGGGCCTTTGGCAATGACGCGGGGCTTGCGCTGCACCGCCAGCCCATGCTGTTTCGCGGCACATCCGGCCAAGAAGGGGCCACCGAAGGCCGCGTTTGGCTGCATGAACCGCGCGTGGTTGTCACCAATCCGGTGGCAGACGACCCCCTGACCGAGATTGACCGCATCCGCGACGCCGTGGGCGTCTTGCGCGTGTCGGTCGACGACCTTTTGGCCGCTGAAAGCCTGGATAAAGATCAAAAAGCCGTGCTGGAAGCTTACCGGATGTTCGCCCATTCGCGCGGCTGGCTGCGGCGGATGGAAGAAGACATCCAACGCGGCCTGTCGGCCGAGGCTGCCGTGGAAAAAGAGCAATCCACCGCCCGCAACCGTCTGGAACAGGTCGAAGACGCCTATCTGCGCGAAAGGCTGCAAGACCTCGACGATCTGTCCAACCGTTTGCTGCGCATTCTGACCGGTCAGGGCCGCGACACGGGCGCCGATATGCCCGAAAACCCCGTGCTGGTGGCGCGCAACCTTGGGCCAGCCGAATTGCTGGAATATGGGCGCAAGCTCAAAGGCGTGGTGCTGGAAGAGGGCTCGGTTGGCTCGCACGCCGCTGTGGTGGCGCGGGCCTTGTCGATCCCGATGGTCATCCATGCCAAAGGCATCACCGGCGAGGCGCTGAACGGCAACGCGATCCTCGTTGACGGCGACCAAGGCATTGTCCACCTGCGCGCCGAAGAGGCGATTGCCCGTAGTTTCCGCGACAAAATCGCCATGCAGGCCGAAGCGCAAAAGCGTTATGCCAGCCTGCGCGACCTGCCCGCGCTCACCACCGACGGGGTCAAGGTGGAATTGCTGATGAATGCGGGGCTGATGGCCGATTTGCCCTCGATGGTCGGATCGGGGGCCGAAGGCGTTGGCCTGTTTCGCACCGAATTGCAATTTCTGATCCGCAACAAAATGCCGCAACGCGCCGAACTCGCCACGCTCTACGGGCGGGTTTTGGATGCCGCCCAAGGCCGCCCCGTGGCTTTTCGCACGCTGGATATCGGGTCAGACAAGGTGCTGCCCTATATGAAACCCAATGACGAACCCAACCCTGCTATGGGCTGGCGCGCCATTCGGGTGGGTTTAGACAAGCCCGGCGTCTTGCGCATGCAGGTGCAGGCGCTGATCCGTGCGGCCAATGGCCGCCCCTTGCACATCATGTTCCCCTTTGTCAGCGAGTTTGGCGAATTCAAGGCCGCGCGCAGCCATGTGCTGCGCGAAATCCACCGCGAGCGCAGCCTAGGCCATATCACCCCGTCCGACATCAAGATCGGCGCGATGCTGGAAACCCCCTCGCTGGCCTATGCGCCGGACGACTTCTTCCGGCTGGTCGATTTTATCTCGATCGGCGGGAATGATCTGAAGCAATTCTTCTTCGCCGCCGACCGCGAGAATGAACGCGTGCGCAAGCGCTATGATGTGCTGAATGTGTCATTCCTAAGCTTTTTGGAACATATCGTCGCGCGCTGCGCGCCTTTTGGCACCAAACTGTCTTATTGCGGCGAAGATGCCGGCCGCCCGATTGAAGCGCTGGCCTTGGCGGCCATTGGCCTGCGGGTGCTGTCGATGCGGCCGGCCTCGATCGGGCCGGTCAAGGCCTTGCTGCGCGCAGCCGACCTGTCAGCAGCCCGCGCGGCCATGGGCGAGGCCAAAGCGGCTGGATCAGAAACACTGCGCGGGGCCTTGGTGGACTATGTGGCAGGGCTAGAGGATTAACCTCGCGCTTTGGATTGGCGTTGCCGCAGGGGGTTTCACACCCCCTGCACCCCCGTGGAGTATTTGGCCCAAGATGAAGGGGGGGTGCGGGGGGGATTTTCGCCCGGAGCGAGAGTGTGCTTCTGGTTTGGCTGCGGCAATGCGCACCGCTCCTTGCTTGCGCAGCGCTTGGGAATTGTATCTGATGTTCACAGCGTTGATGGAGATGTGTCATGACTTTCGTGCGCCGCGCCGCCCTGCAGGTTGAAGAGATTTTGGCCAGCTTTATCGAAGAGCAGGCATTGCCGGGCAGTGGG
>JBAXLX010000280.1:0-4872 GCA_037134595.1 Pseudomonadota bacterium | reverse complement strand
TAAAAGGTGGAAAAGCTCCGCCGTGGTCAGGCAAGGGTCGCGGTAGCCAAGTGCGGTTTCCAATTCCGCTGCCGCCTGCTGTCCTGGGTGGCCCGTCACAATCCGGTCGACCAAGGTGTTGTAAAACACCGTCTCACGCTCGATCCAGTCCAGACACGCGGCCCCCACCGCCCATTCATCAGCATGGCGCAGCACAAGGTCGCGCAGCCGGTCGCCGCTGTTTTCTGTCAACTCGCAGGGCAAGACCTGCCAGCCCATGCCGGGCAGGTGGCCCAAAGCGTGATAGCGTTCCACCAGCAGGCGGGTCAGTTTGGCCGGAAAACTGGCGGGCGGGGAGTCGGTGGCGGTTTGGCCTGCCACATAGGCAATCCCCGCCTCGGTCGTGTTGGACACCACCACCTCAATCATCGGAGTGCGCGCCAGGCCCAGAACGCGGTCCCAATCACCATCGCAAGACAGTTCCCCCAGCACACTGGCCACCAGACGGCTGTGGCTTTGCGCCGCACCATCCTCGCCAATCCCGCGCGAGACGACCGTATACAGCCCCTCTTGCGCGTTCAGCGCCGACCCGTCGGTTGACCCGAGCGAGCGCAAGATCATCACACCCCAGTCGCTGCCCGAAGCCTCGTTCAAACGGTCGATCTTCCAATCCATAAACCCGCGCAGAAAGTTTCCGCCGCCGAATTGCAAGATGCGGGGCTGCGGACGGGGGCGGCCGTTCAGATGGGTCGCAGAAAGGGGGGGAAGGGTCATACGTGCCGCCTTACCGTTCGATCATGATTTTTAGGATGTCGGCCCGATGCTCCACCCAATAGGGCAAGGCACTCGCCGCCTCGGCAAAGGGGATGATCTTGGTGATCAAGCCGTCTGCCGCAGCCCCGCTTTGGTCCAGATAGCGGATGACAGCGGCGAAATCCTCGGGCAGGGCGTTGCGGGCACCGAAAATGTCAAGTTCTTTGAGGTTGAAGAACTTTGTCTCGTAGGTGACGGGGGCTTTGGAGTAGCCGATATAGACCACGCGGCCGCCAAAACAGGCAAGGTCGATGGCGCGGGTGAAGGTTTCGGGCAGGCCCACCGCTTCAATCACCACATCGGCCCCGTCGCCTTGGGTCAACGCGTCAATCTTGGCGTTCAGGTCGGGGTCGGCGGCATCAAGGGCGTGGCGCGCGCCGTAGGCCTTAGCAAAGGCCGCTTTGGGCCCAAAATCCACCGCGATCACCTCGGCCCCACGGGCAGCGGCCCCCGCAATCGCCCCCATGCCGATCATCCCGCAGCCTAGCACCACCACCCGGTCTGATGCCGTCACTTTTCCGCGCGCCACAGCGTGAAAGCCCACCGACAAAGGCTCGACCAAGGCCAGATGGCGCGGGGCGAGCGTGTCGTTGAGGATGACTTTTTGATAGGGCAGCACAAGCCGCTCACATAACCCGCCGTTTTGCTGCACGCCCAAGGTGCGGTTGAAGCGGCAGGCGTTGGTCTTGCCTTTGCGGCACGACGAACACGTCCCGCAGGCGGTAAAGGGCAGCACGATCACCCGCCGACCGAGGGCATAGTCAGCGGGCACATCGCGGCCCACATCCGCAATCACCGCGCCAATCTCGTGCCCGGGAATGCGCGGGAAACTGACCAAGGGGTTCAGGCCGGTAAAACTCGCCAGATCCGATCCGCACAGGCCAATATGGCGCACGTCTAACAACACCTCGCCCGCCGCAGGCTTGGGGTCGTCGACCGTATGAAAGGCCGTCAGCCCCACCTTTTCAATCACCAACGCATCCATGGCCGACCCTTTTCGCCGCAAACTTTGACCCGCATCATCGCCCAACAGGCCAAGATTGCAACGACAGATCGTTGGAGGAGGACACAGATCAAGCGTCGCCTTACAGGTTCATTAAGGCTTTTGTGGCTTGCTAGGGTGAATTTGGAGGGGAACATGCGCCAATCAGCCTTTGAAAATTTTATCAGATTTGGGGGATTTAACAGCGTCGCTTTAAACCTCGGCCACACCGCAAAACGGCAAGAAAAGCAAGACAATCCCGCGCCTGAAGCCACAGGTCGCGATTGGATGGATCAGGTCTGGAACAAAAGCTTCGGGGCAACGACACAGGCGATTGTGAAAACACCGACCCACGAATTTTCGCCCAAGGGTCTGGCAGACTCCAAAATGTTTTCAATCTTTTCAGGGAGCCAGTTTGTGCGGCGGCTGTCGCGCATGAACATTGACCTTTTGGCGATACTGCTTATGGCTTGCGCGGCCCTAGCCTCGCAGGCCTTTGCCGAACCCCAAGCGGTGCGCTTGGGAACGTATTTTTTGTACCATTTTCAACTGCACAACAGCGCGTTTCACACCATCGGCGATCTTGTGCGTTTGCAGAGCGAAGACATTCCAGACTTCATCACTGGCTTCGAAGACTGCCCCGCGATGGTACATGGCTCTATCGAGCGCGGCGGTACCCCGCGCGATAGCCAGCGCGAGACTTGGACAGTGATCCAGTCACTTGATGCAGAATGTTGGGCCATGTTGCAGCTTGATCCTGCAGCGCCCGTGACACGTTCCGAACCGAGCGACCAGATTTCGCCCGCGATGATCCGTGCGGTCATGGACCTTGCCGCGCGTTTGACGGCCAATGATCCGGAATGGGGGAAAGTTCTGCTGGATTTTCCCGGTGGAGAGATTTTTTGCAAGACGCAACAGCGCTGCGTTTTGTCGCTGCCCGATGGCAAAAATCCGCCAGAACAGTCGTTGTTGTTTAGATTGATGATGGCCACCGGGCAAACGCAGTTTATTGAGGTGACGCAGATGATCCACGGGCGCTCTCAATTTGTGCACGCGGTGCGCTGGCACCAAACCGCCAAAGGCGGCTATGTGAACGATGTGTTCTTTCGCTGTTTTTTATGCCAGCCGCCGTTGATTTGGCCGTGAACCTGCGCAGGATGAAGCGCATGTTTTCGGATAGAATCTCCCAAGAATCGGCTTGTTTGGCAAAGAATAGCTGCTAAGTTTTGACGGAGTTTTTTTGGCGCCGTGAGGAGTGTACAATGAAAAATACCCTGAAAATCGCTTTGACCGCAGTATCTTTGTGCGCGGCTGCACCCGCCTTTGCGGATAGTGTGGATGTAAGTGCGGTGACTTGCGAAAATGCGAATGCGATGGACGCCAACACTGTCACCATGCTGATCTTCTTTATTGACGGCTATACTGGCGGGGAAGCAGGCGATCCCGTGTTCGACGCAGTGCGTCTCAGCGCTGACATCGACAAGGTCGCGGCGGCTTGCGCCGCTGATCCGGCAAAAACCGTGATGGACGCAATGAAAGAAGCCTTGGGCGGTTAATCCGACCCAAGGTGTCCGACCAAGTGGCGTGTCCGTGCGGCGCTGCTGAGCTTTTCCCCTATACAGATGATCCGTTTGCTTCCATGATCCTTACGCTGATGGGAGGAGCCTTCAGCCCAAATTCACGAGTGCGTAGCCCGCGTTAAGGCCGCGCAAGGGGGATCTATGACACAGCCGCAGTATCAAGTTGACGACGACCGGTTTTTGTATCTGACCGTGGGGTCATCCCATCTGGAAAAACTTTACGGCGGGTGCCGTTGGGCCGAGGGGCCGGTGTGGTTCAACGATCTGGGCTGTTTGTTGTGGAGCGATATCCCCAACCAGCGCATCTTGCGCTATTCCGACAGCCCGCTGGAAGGCCACGGCGTGTCGGTCTTTCGCAGCCCGTCCAACTTTGCCAACGGCCATACCCGCGACGGGCAGGGGCGTTTGGTGTCGTGCGAGCATGGGTCACGCCGCGTGACGCGCACCGAGATGGATGGCAGCATCACCGTGCTGGCCGATCAGTATAAGGGCAAGCGGCTGAATTCGCCCAATGATGTCGTGGTGCATTCGGATGGCTCGATCTGGTTCACCGACCCGACCTATGGCATCTTGTCAGATTACGAAGGCTACCGCGCCACCCCCGAACAGCCGGTGCACGGGGTTTACCGGATTGATCCGTCAGGCGAAATCACACTGGTCGCCGATGACTTCGCCCAGCCCAACGGCTTGGTCTTCTCGCCTGATGAAACCAAGCTTTACATCGCCGACAGCGCCTTTAGCCACGATCCGTCCTTCCCGCGCCATATTCGGGTGTTTGATGTGTCAGGCGGTAAGTTGAGCAACGGGCGCGTCTTTGCCCATATCGACGCCGGCCTGCCTGACGGCATCCGCATCGATGTCGAGGGCAATCTGTGGTCCAGCGGGGGCGACGGCGTGCATTGCTTTGCCCCCGATGGCACCCGACTGGGCAAGATCTTTGTGCCTGAAACCGTGGCCAACCTGACCTTTGGCGGGCCAATGCGCAACCGGTTGTTTATCGCGGCGACCTCGTCGCTCTATTCGATCTATGTCGCAGCCACCGGCGCGCAGCGGCCCTAGGGCCGTCACAGCAGGGGGATCGGGCAGGCGATGCTGATCTCTGTGTCTTCGATGGTGGTGGCCGGGTCAACCCAGCGGTAATGCTTGCCAAAATGCAGCGCCACGCGGCGGGCATCTTGGCGCAAGTTGTGGTGTATGACAAAGCTGACCTGACCGGACTTCAACAATTCGGTGTTGGTCCGGTCAAGGTCATGGGCGGCGAAGACGTCGATTTTGCGGCCCACGGCGGCGAATGCTTCTAAAATGGCCGCGTTGCCGCCGCCGATGGAATAAACGCAGCTAATGTCGGGGTGATCCTGCAGCGCCTGCCCGATCAAGGCCCCCGTCGCGCGGTTAACGCCAAAGCCTTCGGACACGGTGGTCATCGCCAAATGTGGGGCGTGTTGGGCCAAATACCCTGCAAAACCCACCCGCCGCGCCTCTTCGCCTTCAAAGGCCAGACTGGATAGGGTGATCAAC
>JBAXLX010000279.1:0-4961 GCA_037134595.1 Pseudomonadota bacterium | reverse complement strand
AACGGTCAGGCGCACCCCCCACCGCACAGGAATTGGACAATGTGGCGCGCGGATTGGCGCAGGCCGCAAGCTATGCCGCCAAATTGGGCCTGCAGTTGGGGATCGAACCGATCAACCGCTATGAAAGCCATTTGATCAACACAGGCTGGCAAGGGGTGGCGATGATTGAAAAGGTCGGGGCATCAAATGTGTTTTTGCACCTGGATACTTATCATATGAACATTGAAGAAAAAGGCGCTGGCAACGGAATTATCGCGGCGCGGGAACATTTGCGCTATATCCATCTGTCAGAAAGCGACCGGGGCACGCCGGGCGCGGGAACCTGCGACTGGGACGAAATCTTTGCCACGCTGAAAGCCATCGGGTTCAGGGGCGGGCTTGCGATGGAAAGCTTTATCAATATGCCGCCGGAATTGGCCTATGGCTTGGCCGTCTGGCGCCCTGTGGCGCAAAGCCGTGACGAGGTGATCGGCCAAGGCCTGCCGTTTTTACGCGGCAAAGCGCGTCAATATGGGCTGATTGCCTGAAGGTTATCCCTTTTGGGAACACAGATTTAGCATGGACGGGCAAACTCTCGCATTGCAGTCATCGGCTTTTGCTGTATCTTTTGAGGGAATTCCTTAAAAACAGGGTGCGACATGTTGTTAGTTACACGGATTGCCGTTGTCTTCGGCATCATAGGTTTGTTCGTCAGCGGTGTGTTTTGCTATTGGCTGGCGGCCGTGACTTTGGAAGAAGTCTACGCCGGGTTGGTGCACAACGAAGTGACAGCTGCAATGGCTTTGGAATTTATCAGCGCGATCGACAAACTGTTCTTGGGGACAGGCGTGTTTATCATGGCACTGGGCATTTCAAACTTGGCCATCGCGCCGGTTCCGCTGCCCTCTGCGCTGCAGTTTCATGACTTTCATCACTTGAAGTCGTTTTTCTGCAGCTTCTTGATCGTGGTTATGGCGATTATCTTCTTGGAGAATTTGGCACTTATGGAAGAAATGATCCACGAGCCGAATTCGACCGGATCGGAAATCCTCTATACCGGCATCGCCTTCTTGCTGGCCACGATTGCTTTGCTGCTGTTCCAGAAAAGCGAAGTGATTTTTGCTGGCAAAGGTGGAAAGTCGCATTAACGTCACCGCCGGTGATTTAAACGCGCCGTGCAATAACCGTCAAAACGCCATCAGATCTCTGATGGCGTTTTTGTTGGGCGGCATTTTGGCATGGGGCGGTCTGATTTGCGCCGGATCCATCCGAACACGGCATCTTAGCGGCATTGCCCAAAGTACCCCTCACCGCGCCGCGCCGATCGGCTTCAAGGTTTTGGGAAAGCGCCTCACGCTGCTGGGGGTTGGCCTTCCCCAAAGACCATCGGGCCCTGCAAAGCAAAGCCACGGGGGCGTCAAGCTGCCTGATAATCTTCAAGCCGACCGTCTTGTGAAGAGTCACAACGGTCAGTCTAGCGTCCGGATGGGCGCGGTGGGCGGGGATTAGCTGTTGCGTCGATTGGCAAAGGTGCCTGCCTCTTCTGCCGCCCGGCGCAGGGCTTTGGATTTATTGACGGTTTCTTGATATTCCGCCTCGGGGTCGCTGTCATAGACCACACCGCCACCGGCTTGAATGTAAAGCTTTTGGTCTTTCAGAACCGCCGTGCGCAAAGCGATGCAAAAGTCCATCTCGCCATTGGCGGCGAAATAGCCGATGCCGCCGCCATAGATGCCGCGCTTTTCGGGTTCCAGCTCGTCGATGATCTCCATCGCGCGCACTTTTGGGGCACCCGAGACTGTGCCTGCGGGCATGCCCGCCAGAAGGGCGGACAGGGCGTCTTGGCCTTGGGCAATCTGGCCTACCACGTTCGAGACGATGTGCATGACATGCGAGTAGCGTTCGACGATGAACTGTTCAGTCGGGCGCACGCTGCCCACTTTCGCCACACGGCCCACATCATTGCGGCCAAGGTCCAGCAGCATAAGATGTTCGGCGCGTTCTTTGGGGTCGGCCAGAAGATCAGCTTCCAGCGCGCGGTCTTCTTCGGGGGTGGCCCCGCGTTTGCGCGTGCCGGCGATGGGGCGGATGGTGACTTCGCCTTCGCGCAGGCGCACGAGGATTTCAGGGCTGGCCCCCACCACCTGAAACCCGCCGAAGTTGAAAAAGAACATGAACGGCGAAGGGTTGGTGCGCCTGAGCGAGCGGTAAAAGGCAAAGGGCGGCAGTTCAAAGCTTTGCGTCCAGCGCTGGCTGGGAACGACCTGAAAGATATCGCCGGCGCGGATATAGTCTTTGGCCTTTTCCACCGCCGCGCGGTAGCCATCGGGGGTGAAGTTTGACACAGCCGCGCCCACCGCTGCCGCCTCACCCAGATCGCGCAGCGCAGACGGCGCGCGGTCAAGGTCGCGCAAGGCGTCCATCACCCGCTCGCCCGCTTGGGCATAGGCTGCGCGTGCTGACAGGCCCGATGATACCCAAGCGGGGGCCACCACCGTCACCTCGCCCTTAACCCCGTCCAGCACTGCAACCACCGAAGGGCGCAGCAAGGTCGCGTCGGGCAGGCCCAAGGGGTCGGGGTTGATATGGGGCAGGTGTTCGACAAGCCGGATCATGTCATAGCCAAGATAGCCAAACAGCCCTGCGGCAATCGGGGGCAGGCCCGCGGGCAGGTCAATCCGGCTTTCGGCGATCAGCGCACGCAGCGAGGTCAGCGGGTCAGACGGTTCGGCCAAAAAGGCTGTCGCATCAAAACGCGCCTCGCGGTTGAGGCGGGCCTTTTGGCCGTGGCATTGCCAGATCAGGTCAGGCTTCATGCCGACGACCGAGTAGCGCCCGCGCACCTCGCCCCCTGTCACCGATTCCAGCATAAAGGTATCGGTGCGCGCTTCGGCCAGTTTCATCATCAAAGACACCGGCGTGTCCAAGTCTGCCGCCAAGCGGGCATAGACCACCTGATTGCGCCCTTGCGCCCAAGCTGCCGCAAAACTGGCAAAATCGGGCTGCAGAGTCATGGTCAGTTCATCCGCGCCTGAACGGCCGTGATGGCCGGTTGGTCAATGGTCAGCCCGCCTTGGGTGGTCATGGCGGTTGAGAAAAGATCAAAGGCGTCTTGGGCGATCGACTGTGCCGCTTGGGTCGCGAGTTTGTCCATCACGGCCTTTGACTCAGCACTGGCCATATCGGCGGGGGTGATCTTATCCAGACGCACCAGCGCCACGCTGCCCTTGGCATCAACCTTGATCACATCGCCGGGGGCGAGGGTAAAGGCGGCTGTGACAACCTCGGCCGGAACGGTGGCCAGTTTGGTGCCGCGCAGGGAGGAGGCGACGTTGTCGATGATGCCCAAAGTCTCGAGCCGCGTGCCGGATTTGGCGGCCGCAAGATCGCTGTCAGCCAAGGCAGTCAGGGCCTTGGCCAAGGCGTCGGCATGATAGGCGGCTGTGATCTTGTCGCGGGCTTTGTCAAAGGGAACCGGTGTGGGCGGGACGGTTTCTGTCACCTGCAGAACGATCACGCTGCCATCGGCAAGGCTGACGGCTTGGGCGAAATCGCCCGGTTCCATCGCCTCGACCGTTTTGGCAAATTGCGGGTCTTGGGTGATGGGGTCGTTGTCATCGGCCCCTTTGGCGTAATCTGTGGTGCCTTCGGTCATGGATTGATCTGTGGCGGTTTCGGCAATGGTGGCACCGCCTGCCAGAAGGTCGTTGATCGGTTCGAACTTGTCGGCAAGGACTTTGGCGGCAACAGCCAATTGCATGTCGCCTTTCAGCTTGTCATGCGCCTGCTCAAAGGTCGTGATCTGCGCGGGCAGGATGGTGTTCATGCGGTACAGGGCTGGCCCAAGGTTAGAGGGCAGCGGGCCGACCACGCCGGGGGAGGTCAAGGCAAACACCGCTTTGCCCGCATCGCCCAAATCGCTCACCGCCACATCGCCCAAGTCGATATCGCCAAGACTTAAGCCGCGCTCTTTGACCAAGTCCTCAAAGGGGGTGCCGGCGTCAAACTTGGCCTTGGCGGCCTTGGCCTCGGTGTCGGAAGGAAAAACCAACCGCTCGACCAACCGCTTTTCGGGGATGTTAAAGGTGTCAATCGCCGCATCGTAGGCGGCTTTGATATCGGCCTCGGCCACCGGTTGATCTTTGGCGATATCTGAGGGTTTGAGCAGGGCGTAAGAGATGCGCTTGGCTTCGGGGCGGGTGAAATCGGCGATATGGGCGGTGTAAAAGCCGGTCAGATCGGCATCGCTGGGGGTGGCGAGCTTTTGCGGCAGGCTGGCTTCGGTCAGCTGCAAAACGCTAAAGCCGCGCGCTTCGGCCTGATAGGCGTAAAGCGTGTCGGTCAGCGATTGCGGCGTCTGCAGGCCGCCCACGATGGCGGCTTGCAGCAATTGCCGCGCCAGATCGTCGCGGATACTGGTTTCGAACTCTGCGACGGTTAGGCCGTTTTGCTGCAGCGCTTGGGTATAGGTTGTGCGGTCAAAGGCACCTGCGGTGTTGAAAAACGCTTTGTTGGTGGCGATCTTTTGCGCCACTTGCAGATCGCCCGCCGACAGGCCCAAACGAATCGCCTCGTTATCAAGGGCGGCGTTGGAGATCAGGCTTTGGAGGGTTTGCGCATCAAGGCCGAACATCTGGGCCTGAGCAAAGGTGAATTGCTGGCCGAATTTTTTGGAAAACTGGGCGATTTGCGATTTCAGCGCGCGGGCATATTGACTTGCGGACACTTGGGCCTTGCCCACGGTGACGACCGTATCGACCTGATGGCCAAAGTTGCTGACACCGAACCCTCCAAGGCCGACAACGATCATGCCTAACATAAGAAATGACAAAGCCCGAGGGCCCGCGGAGGAGGATTTGCGCGGTATAATCGCGTCTGGGTCTTTGGGCGTGGTGTTTTTTGCCATGGCCTGCGTCCTTTGCAACGTCGGATGGGTTTAAGCTGAAAGGCGGGCAGGGGGCAAGGGCAGGGCGCGTTGCGAC
>JBAXLX010000278.1:0-5011 GCA_037134595.1 Pseudomonadota bacterium | reverse complement strand
CTTGGGGGGGCGCCGACGCAGAGGCGTGGTCTGTCATCGCGGGGCGCAAGACGTAACCCGCCCCCGCCCCCAAACACAGCCCCAAGACACCCAAGAGAAGGGGAAAAATTTTACGGATCATGGCGCTCAGAACGGAATGATCGCATCGACGGCTTGCTGCCCCCAGGCGGGTTGCTGCACATCTGTGATCTGGCCGCGCCCGCCGTAAGAAATTTGCGCCTCGGCGATTTTGTCGTAGGTGATTTCGTTCTGTCGAGAGATGTCATCGGGCCGCACATACCCTTTGACGATCAAATCGCGCATTTCGTTGTTCACGCGCACCTGCTGCTGGCCTGCGATGCGCAAAACGCCATTGGGCAGTTCCTCGACCACGGTTGCGGCCAGTCGAAGGGTGACCTTCTCGCGTCGCGCCACATTTCCAGTGCCTGCAAAGGTTGACGCCGAATTCACCGAAACCAAATCGGCCGAACGCGCCCCGTCGGGCAGTACGGCGGCATCCAAGCGCTGGGGAATGCCAAACAAGGACGGCATTCCCATTTTGTCACTGGCGGTTCGACTGCGGCCAGTCGAGTCATTGATGGTCGCCTGATCGTCAATCTCTACGACCACAGTCAGAATATCGCCGCGCGCACTGGCGCGGTGGTCGCCCAGAAGCGAACTGCGCTGCGCTGTCCACAGCGAGGATTGCTCGGTCGGGCCGCGATCATCGGCGACGGCGGGCAAGGTCGAATAGACCCCGTTTTGTGCGGGGCTGTTGGGCATGACGGAAAATTCGGGGCCGTGGCCCACTTTGGAAAAATTGCCACAGGCTGATAAAATCAGAAAGGCAATCAAAGGTTTGCGCATGTTTCTCACTCCTGCGAGTTGGGGCCAACGCGCACGCTGCCATCCGGGGCGACTGCGCCCTGAACGGTCATATGCGAAGACAGGTTCATCACTTTGATTACAGCCCCCGCACCGCCGCGTTCCAGCGCGCGGCCGTCGGTGCGGATGGTCAGGCCGGCGATTTGGTAGACAACAGACACCACCTGATTGCGCTGGATCAGCGCCGGCGACACAAGGTCGGCGGCATGAACCGGTCGGCCAGCGTAAAGCGTCACTTTGGCTTCAAGCCCAACGGCTGCATCGGTGGAGCTAAGAGCTGCGTTGATGTCGGCGGGTACCATAGCGATATCTTGGGCGGTCACGATGGTCTGCGCCTTGATCGTACGGGTGGCGACCACGCTGTCGGCCATCGCCGTCGTGGGCAAAAGGGCTGCCAAAACCAAAAACCGCATCACTTCACCTGCGTTGTGGCGGACATCATCTGATCGACGGCAGTGATGACTTTGGCATTCAGCTCGTACCCGCGCTGGGCTTTGATCAATTCGGTGATTTCTTGCACGGCATCGACCGAACTCGACTCGAGATAGCCTTGACGTACCGTACCAAAGCCTTCGGTTCCCGGTGCCCCCTCGATAGGCGGGCCAGAGGCGGCGCTTTCCAAGAACAGGTTCGACCCGCTCGCCTCGAGCCCCTTTTCGTTGGTAAAGGTGGCAAGGGTGAACTGGCCCAGTTGGGTGGGGTTAATCTGGCCTTCGAAATAGGCATAAACCTCGCCATCGGCGTTGATCGCAATGCTTTTGGCATCTGACGGAATCGTGATGCCCGGATTGACCTGATACCCGTCTGACGTGACGATCAGCCCATCGGCCGTGCGTTTGAGCGCGCCGTCGCGGGTATAGGCCGTCTCACCCGAGGGCAGGGTCACCTCAAGATAGCCCTTGCCTTGCACGGCCAGATCCAAGTCGCCGCCGGTCTCGCTTAGCGCCCCTTGCTGCAAAATGACAGAGACCGACGACGGCCGCACCCCCATGCCCAGTTGCACGCCGGTGGGCAACATCGTGCCCGTTTCGGATGAAATGACGCCGGGCTGTTGCACCTGCTGATACATCAAATCGGCAAAGTCGGCGCGGCGGGTGTTGTAGGCCGTGGTCGACATGTTGGCCAAGTTGTTTGACACAACATCGACCTTCATTTGCTGCGCGCTCATCCCCGAGGCTGCGATTTGCAGGGCGTTCATTGTCTTTCCTACCTTCCAAGGGTTTGGATGACGGCGCGGGTGCGGTCATCCTCGCGGTCTAGAAAACTTTGTCCAAGTTCATAGGCGCGCTGCACGCTGATCATCTTGGCCACTTCAGACACCGCGTCGACATTGCTGTCTTCAAGGTGGCCTTGCAAAATGCTGCCCCCCTCGGCCGGTTGATAGGCGCTGGCCGTGAAAATCGTGCCTTGCTGGTGGGTCAAGCTAAGCGGGTCAGTGGGGGCCCAAAGGCCCAACTTGGCCACGGGCGCGCCGTCGGCGGACAAGGTGCCATCCGCAGCCAGACCAATGTTTTTTGCGATCGGCGGCAGCGCAATCGGCGCGCCAGAAGCATCCAACACAGGGTTGCCATCAGCGGTTTGCAAGGTGCCATCCGCGCCCGGCGTAAAGCTGCCCGCCCGTGTCAGTGCTTGGCCTTGCGGGGTTTGCACCAGAAAGAAGCCAGACCCTTCGATTGCAAAATCCAAAGCGCCGCCGGTTGCGCTGACCGGCGCTTGTTGCAGATCAACCGCGCGGGTGTTGGCAAACCCCATCGACAGCGAGGGCCCATCCCCGCCCGAGGCGATGAATTCGGCAAAAATCGTGCCTTCGCGCTTGAAGCCTTTGGTTGACGCGTTGGCGATGTTGTTGGCAATCGCGTCCATCTGGCTCAACAGACCGGTTTGGCGCGACAGGGTGACATAGCCCGACGCATCCATGTTAGACCCCCGCGATCATCGGCACGATGGTGGCCGTGAAGAAGGTAAGCAGGGTCGATGTCATAAAGCTCATCGAGACCCAAAAGACGACCAGCATAGCGGCGGCTTTGGGCACAAAGGTCAGGGTGTTTTCTTGAATTGAGGTGAGGGCTTGAAACAGACCCACGAAAAGGCCGACGACCAACCCAACCGCAAGAAGCGGTGTCGACATTTGCACCGCGATCCATAGGGCGGCGCGCAGCGTGTCAAACAGGATCGTTTCGGTCATATCGGCATCCTTAAGATTTCCTGATAGGCCTCGACCATCTTGTCGCGCAGGGTCGAGACGGTTTCGACAGCCAGTTGGGAATTTGCCAAAGCCTCCACCAAAGCATGCGGGTCGGCACCACCGGTCATGGCCGATTTTGCCGTTTGCTCGCCTTTGGCAAGCGTATCCGCAAAGCTTTGGGCGAAGTTTCCCAAAGCGTTTTCGCCTTGGCCCGCTTGCGGGGCCGCGGCGGTGCGCGCCTTGGTGTAAAGCTGCGCTGCGGTGGAAGATCTGATGTCCATTCTGGATTACCTTCGCAACAGGTCAAACAGGCTTTGGGTCATCGACCGCGCCTGATCAAAGATTTTGAGGTTCGCCTCATAACTGCGCTGCGCTTCGCGCGCGTCCGCCACTTCAACCACCAGATCGACATTCGAGCCGTCATAGTGGCCACTTGCATCGGCCAAGGGATTTCCGGGGTCGTAGACCGGGTTCAGGGCCGATTTGTCCAAAACAACCTTGCCCGCCTGCACCGTGCCGTCAGCCATGTTTTCATCAAAGGCCACCAGTTTGCGCCGATAGCCGGGCGTATCGACGTTCGAGATGTTTTCGGCCACATGGCGCAGCCTTGCCTGCTGCGCCTCCATCCCCGAGGCGGCATAGCTGAGCGATTTCAACAGGTCGGCCATTTATTTGCGCCCCAGACTGGCGCGCAGAATGTCGCGCGCGTGGCTGTAGACGGCCAAGGCCATGTCGTGCTCTTGTCGGACAGCGGCTGATTTCACCATTTCGCGCTCCAGCGACACAGTGTTGCCATCGGGCGACTCCTCACCCGCGCTGGGCTGGGGCGCGGTTTGGGCTGCCATCAGGGGCGTGGTGATATGCCCAGGCCGTGTGGCACGCATGCTGGTATGCGCGCCAGCGTCATAGACTTGCGCGAAATCGGGCAGGTCCATCGCCTTGTAGCCGGGCGTATCGGCTTGGGCGACGTTGCGGGCAATCTGATCCATCCGCGCTTCGGCGTGATCTGCCAAGGCTTCGGCCATGCGCGTCAGGCTAAGTGTTTCTAACATCGTGGGCTTCTCCCTCGACCAACTTCACCAAGGCTTAAGACTGATTCGTTTAGAAAGGGTTTCGACATCCCAGATGGAGACGAAAATGGCCGGAGTTTTTGATGCTTTGATTTCTGAAATCTTAGCGGTGCCGGTTGGCACGCGTCTTGGGCGTGTCGGTGCCATCGGGCGGGGCACGGTGACGGTGACGGGCTTGGGGGATGTTGCGGCCTTGGGCGACCGGGTGGTGTTGGGCGATGCTTTCGGCGGAGAGGTCGTGGCCTTGCAGCCCGAGGGGATTACCGTTTTGACCGATCAGTCAGCTGAAGGTCTGACCTTGGGGGCCTTGGTGCGGCTGCAAGGTCAAACGGGGATAGCGCCCGACAACAGTTGGATCGGTCGGGTCGTGGACCCTTTTGGTAAACCTTTGGATGGTAAAGCTCTTTTTCGCGGCCCCGTGATGCGCCCCCTCTTGGCCAGCGCCCCGGCCGCTGCCTCGCGGCGCAGTTTGGGTGAGAGGTTGGAAACCGGTGTTGCGGTGTTTGACACGCTTTTGCCCGTGGTGCGGGGCCAAAGGATCGGGCTTTTTGCCGGGTCTGGTGTGGGCAAATCGACCCTTTTGGGCAAATTCGCGCGGGGGATTTCGTCGGATGTTGTGGTGATCGCGCTGATCGGCGAGCGGGGCCGCGAACTGCGTGAGTTTGTTGAACGCGTGCTGGGCCCGGATGGCATGGCGCGCGCGGTGGTTGTGACGGCCACGTCAGATCAATCGGCGCTGATACGGCGCCGCTGCGCTTGGGCTGCGATGGCTGTTGCCGAACATTTCCGCGATCAAGGTCTGCATGTGCTGCTTTTGGCCGATTCGGTCACCCGCTTTGCCGAGGCGCACCGCGAAGTGGCCCTCGCGGGGGGGGAGGAGGCCAGCCTGCAG
>JBAXLX010000277.1:0-5015 GCA_037134595.1 Pseudomonadota bacterium | reverse complement strand
TTGAGCGATGCTTCGGTCAGTGAGGCGGATCTGATGGCGGGGCGGTTTGACGGGGCCGGGGTGCGCAACTGGATCGTGAACTGGCAGGACGTCTCGCAACGTCTGCTGCAGTTTTCTGGCACCTTTGGTGAGGTGACACGCGCGGGCGGGGCCTTTCGTGCCGAGTTGCGCGGCTTGTCAGAGGGGCTGAACCAAGTGCAGGGGCTGGTCTATCAACGGGCCTGTTCGGCGGTTTTGGGCGATGCGCGCTGCGGGGTGGATTTGACCCGTGCGGGCCTGTCCCACCAAGCGCCGATTGTGGCGGGCGAGGATGGGGTTTACCGGATTGCGGCGGCTGCGGGATTTGCCGAAGGGTGGTTTGCGCGCGGGCGGGCGGTTGTGATGTCGGGAGCGGCTGCGGGACTGGTGGGCTTGGTGAAGTTTGACCAGACCGAGGGGGTGGTGCGGCGGCTGGATCTGTGGGTGGATTTTGCCCGTGCGCCTGAGGTGGGCGATGTGATCCGGCTGGAGGCGGGCTGTGATAAGGCCGCCGACACCTGCCGCGATAAATTCGCCAACTTCGTCAATTTTCGCGGCTTTCCCCATATTCCGGGCGATGATTGGAGCACGTCTTATCCGGTGTCGGGCAAGGCCAATGACGGCGGCAGTTTGTTTCGATGAGCGGGTCTGCGGTTGTGGCGCAGGCGCGGCTGTGGCTGGGCACGCCTTATGTGCATCAAGCCTCAACCCTTGGGGCGGGGACGGATTGTCTGGGGCTGTTGCGCGGGGTTTGGCGGGCTGTGATGGGGCCAGAGCCGGAAGCTGTGCCGCCCTATACGATGGACTGGAGCGAGGCCGAGGGGCGCGAGGATATGCTGGCGGCCGCAGGTCGGTGGTTGGTGCAAAAGCCTATGCCCTGCGGTTTGGCCGAGGGCGATGTGGTGGTGTTTCGGATGCGGGCGGGGTTTGTGGCCAAGCATCTGGGGATCATCAGCCAAGGTGCGCCTGACATGCGGTTTATTCATGCCTATACCGGCCACGGCGTGGTGGAGAACGCCCTGTCGGCCCCTTGGGCGCGGCGGGTCGTTGGATGTTTTGAATTTCCCTTAGGAGCTTGAAGATGGCCACACTGGTGTTATCGGCGGCGGGGGCTGCGGTGGGCTCTGGCTTTGGGGGCTCGATTCTGGGCCTGTCAGGGGCGGTGATCGGGCGGGCGGTGGGGGCGGTGATCGGGCGCTCGATCGACCAGCGCATTTTGGGCAGCGGGTCTGAGGCGGTGGAACAGGGGCGCGTGGCGCGGTTTCAACTGACAGGCGCCAGTGACGGCGGGGCGGTGGCGCGGGTTTGGGGGCGGATGCGGGTGGGCGGGCAGGTCATCTGGGCCAGCCGGTTTGAAGAAACCGCACAGCGCAGTGGCGGGGGGGGCAAGGGGTCGCCAAGACCGGCCTCGACCTCGTACAGCTATTCGGTGAGTTTGGCGATTGCGCTGTGTCAGGGCCAAGCGCAGCGGGTGGGGCGGATCTGGGCGGATGGGATGGAGATCGCCCAAGGCAGCTTGGACCTGCGGTTTTATCCCGGCAGTGAGAGCCAGATGCCTGATCCCAAGATTGAGGCGGTGGAAGGTGCGGGGCAGGCCCCCAGTTACCGCGGCATCGCCTATGTGGTGATCGAGGATCTGGACCTGTCGCGCTTTGGCAACCGCGTGCCGCAGTTCAGCTTTGAGGTGATCTGTCGGGCGGCGGCGTCGCAAGCCGCAGCGGCGGGGGATATGGCAGGTGCGGTGCAGGCGGTGGCGATGATCCCGGCGACGGGGGAATATGCGCTGGCGACAACCAAGGTCAGCTTTGAAGATGGGCCGGGGGTGCGCAGTTCGGCCAATGTGCATTCGGTGGAAGATAAGACCGACTTCAGCCTATCGCTGCAAACCCTGACCGAGGAACTGCCGCGCTGCGGGTCGGTGTCTTTGGTGGTAAGCTGGTTTGGCAATGATCTGCGCTGCGGGCAGACGCAGATCCTGCCCAAGGTCGACCAAGCGCTGCGCGACGGGGTCGAGATGCCGTGGCGGGTGGCGGGGGTGACGCGCTTTGCCGCTGCGGTGTTGCCGCAAAAGGACGGTCGGGCGATTTATGGCGGCACGCCGGCCGACCGTGCGACGGTTGAGGCGATTGTGGCCATAAAGGCCGCCGGCAAAGAGGTGATGTTTTACCCCTTTATTCTGATGGATCAGATGGCGGGCAATGGCTTGGGCGATCCTTGGTCAGACGGGGTGGATCAGCCCGACCTGCCATGGCGCGGGCGGATCACTTTGGCTAAGGCCCCGGGGCGTGCGGGCAGCACCGACCGCAGCGCTGCGGCTGCGGCTGAGGTTGGCGCGTTCATGGGCACGGCTGCGTTGGGCGATTTTCAGGTGGGTAACGGGCAGGTGGCTTACAGCGGCCCTGCGGAGTGGCGCTATCGGCGGTTTATCCTGCATTACGCGCATGTATGCGCCTTGGCGGGCGGGGTGGATGCGTTTTGCATCGGGTCAGAGCTGCGCGGATTGACGCAAGTGCGCGGAGCGGGCGACAGCTTTCCCATGGTGGCCGCCTTGCGCCAGTTGGCCGCCGATGTGCGGCAGGTTTTGGGGCCGCAGACCAAGATCAGCTATGCGGCGGATTGGTCGGAGTATTTCGGGCTGCAAGCGGATGGCAACCATTACTTCCACCTTGATCCGCTCTGGAGCGATGCCAACATCGATTTCGTCGGCATCGACAACTACATGCCCGTTTCCGATTGGCGCGAGGGGCGTGATCATCTGGATGCGGGCTGGGGATCGATTTACAATCTCGATTACCTTAAGGCCAATATCGCGGGTGGCGAAGGGTTTGATTGGTATTACGATTCGCCCGCCACGGCGGCGGAACAGTTGCGCCGCCCGATTGCCGATTTGGCCTATGGCGAGGATTGGATCTATCGCTACAAGGACTTGGCCGGATGGTGGGGGCATGCGCATCACAACCGGATCGGCGGGGTGCGTTCTGCTGTGCCCACGGCTTGGGTGCCCGGGATGAAGCCTATCCGATTTACCGAATATGGCTGTGCTGCCTTGGATAAGGGCACGAATGAACCCAATCGGTTCTTGGATCTCAATTCGTCGGAATCCGGTCTGCCGCGGGCGTCAAACGGGCGGCGGGATGATTTCCTGCAGGTGCAATACTTCCGCGCCATGCAGGAATTTTGGTCTGATCCGGCGCATAATCCGGCCGCAACCGCTTACACCGGGCGCATGGTGGATCTGGCGCGGTGCCATGCCTGGGCTTGGGATGCGCGGCCTTTCCCTGAATTTCCCGGCAATGCCGAGGTCTGGGGCGACGGGGGCAATTACGACCGTGGCCATTGGCTGAACGGGCGATCGACGGGGCAACCTTTGGCGGCGGTGGTGCAAGACCTGTGTGATGCGGCGGGGGTGGGGGCGGATGTCAGGGTCGATGCGGCCTATGGTTTGGTGCGCGGCTACGGTGTCACCGACATCGGCACCACCCGCAGCGCGTTGCAACCCTTGATGACAGCCTATGCGATGGACGTGGCGGAGCGTGAGGGTGCTTTAAGCTTTCACATCCGCACAGGCGTGGCGAAAGCCATGCTGGACCCTGAGCTTATGGCGCAAGGGGCCGAGGTCGAGGGCGGGCTGGAAACCCTGCGCGCGGCAGAGGCGGAAACGGCGGGGCGGGTGCGGGTGACCTATATCGAGGCGGAGAATGACTTTGCCGTGCGCACAGCCGAGGCGATCTTTCCCGACGAAACCTCCTCTAGCGTCACGCAAAGCGAGGTGGCGTTGCAGTTGACCAATGCCGAGGCCCGCGCGGTGGCCGAGCGTTGGCTGGTCGAGGCGCGTTTGGCGCGGGATTGTGCACGCTTTGCCTTGCCCAAATCGGCGCTGGGCCTCGGGGCTGGGGATGTGGTGGAGGTGTCGGGTGTGTCTTACCGGATTGACCGGCTGGACACTGGCGACACGCTGCTGGTTGATGCGGTGCGGGTAGAACCCGGGGCCTATCTTGCGGCGCAAGATCTTGACCTGCGCAGCGCAAGGGCCACACCTTCGGTGACTTTGCCGGTCTTTCCCTTGTTCATGGACCTGCCCTTGTTGACCGGCACCGAAGTGCCCCATGCCCCCCATATCGCCGCCACCGCCAGCCCTTGGCCGGGGCGGGTGGCGGTGTGGAGTTCGGGGAGCGCCAATGGCTTTAGCCTGAACCAACAGTTAGATATGCCGGCAGTGATCGGCGTGACGCAAACGGCGCTGGTGGCCAGCCCTTCGGCACTGTGGGACAGGGGGGCGGCGTTGCGGGTCAAGCTGTCGGTGGGGGATTTGTCCTCTGCCGCTGTGGCGGATGTGTTGAACGGGGCCAATCTGGCGGTGATTGGCGATGGGTCGGCAGAGAATTGGGAGGTGTTCCAGTTTGTAAATGCCCAGCTTGTGGCGCCCAAAACCTATGACTTGCGCTTACGGCTGCGGGGGCAGGCGGGCAGTGACGGGGTGATGCCTGCGGTCTGGCCGATTGGCAGCTATTTCCTGTTGCTCGACAGTGCGGTGCCGCAGATTGAACTGGGGGCCGCTGCACGGGGTTTGCAGCGCTATTACCGCGTGGGGCGGGCGGATTTAGGCTACGGTGATGCGCAGGCGGTCAGCGCGACCAAGGCCTTTTCGGGCATCGGTCTGCGGCCCTATGCCGTGGCGCATCTGCGCGCAATTGGGGCTTTGGGGCAGACGATTGGCCTAAGCTGGATTCGCCGCACGCGGATTGAGGGGGATTCGTGGTTGGGTCTGGATGTGCCCTTGGGCGAAGAGGCCGAGCTTTATCAGGTGCAGGTTTTGCAGGGTGACAAGGTGTTGCGGGACGACTTTGTCAGCGGGCCGCGCTTTGCCTATAGTGCGGCGATGCAATCGGCGGATCGGGTCAGGGCGGGGTTTCGGGTGTCGGTCGCCCAAGTCTCGGCTCGCTTCGGGGCGGGGCCAGCGCGGCAGGTCAGTTTTGGCTGAGAGGGCGGGCGGGGGG
>JBAXLX010000276.1:0-5021 GCA_037134595.1 Pseudomonadota bacterium | reverse complement strand
CCTCATGACCCCCCTTTTGCGCAAAACCTTTGGCGCGTTGACGGTTCGCAAAACCCAAGACCAACCCAACGACGACACAGTGTTGCGGCGCTCGTCCATTTATCAGGCGTCCACGGATATCAAGATACTCGACGCCGAATTGCGCATATCTGTGCAAGCGTTGCCAGCGGGATTTATAGTGCAATTACAGAATGAAAATAGACTATTTGGTCAACTTTTGCAGGACTTTGCCATTCCCGTGCGCATCGCCGAGCGAGAGCTTTATCAAACCACGGACAAAGACAGCGATACCCCAAGATGGGGCCGACGCGTGACCCTCTACCATAGCGACACCAAAGGATTTATTTGCAAAGTTGACGAATTGCTTGTCGAGGACGATAGACTTTTGCCTTTGCTCTTGACGGCCCATGTCGCATCAACTGCGCCGTAGGCCGTTCCCTGAGCCGCTTGCATATTTCAATCTTGACGGGTCTCATTCAATCCGCAACAGCACGCAACACAATGATCTGATTTGACAACCGATCAATCGGAGAGAGCGTGTAACTTGTCGACCTTGCGAAAAACTTCGTGACACTCACCGCTTTATCAGCATTGCGATGAAAATCACTCACCGGCACGGGAAGGGCGGCCATCTTCCCTGTCTTTGTTCCATCATAGGCAGGCAAATCGAATTCATAAACCGCATAGCTTTTCCCAACGTCCAACCCGTAAACCGTGGCTGTCAAAGTGAGCTTCATCGGCGCCGGCCTGATATTTGTAAAGCAATCCCCATCATCGCAGGCATTCGGCTTGGGGGATATATAGGGATTTTCGTAGTTGAAACCTGCTAACGAATCTTTGGCAGCCAAAACCCAATCCCCGTTGGACCCAAAACGCGCATTCGCGATTCTAAGAACAATCTTTTTGGTTTCCCCCAAGACGTCCAACGGACCAGCAACCGAAAGAGCGTAATTGTGCGGCCCGTTGATCGAGACAGTCCCCCTACCCGTGGCCGACGTGTTGCCTGCAATCACATCAATACGGGTGGATGCTGGGATCACCAAAGAATAGGCAAGCGCCCCCGGCACATTCGCCCCAAACCGTGTCTTGGATAAAACTCCAAAAGGATATCCAAAAACATAGGGCGTGCATCCTGTCTTGTCAGACCCGGCCCCCAAGGGCACCGCCGGATTGCCTGCCCAAACCCATTGGCCCTTGCCATTCAACTGCAAAGTATAAAGACCATGGTCATCAAAGTATAGAACGTCATCGGCATAATAGGTTGGATCATTGACCGCATGGTTCGTGCCGATTTTTAAAACCGACACCTCATGATCATATTGTGCATCGTCGCCACCATTCTGTAAAACCCCAATGGTCACATGATGGCCCGCAATCATCTCTGCCTTTACCCAACTCAGGTAATCTTGCACTCCACTCAGGCCAACGTTTGCCGTTTTAAACCCTGTGGCAAAAGGATAGGTGGTTGCCTTCAAGCCAGAGTTAGAAGCACACAGAGATGCATGGGCAAAATCATTGGCACCGCTAACACCAGAAGAAACGTTTTCCAACAGCATCTGGGCGTTGCTATTTAAATACTTTGACCCTTTAATCCCAGATTGCAAAAGACTGGCACCAGACCCATTGGTCTCTTTTCCAAAAAAAGCCCCGCAAGCTAACCGCGCATCCGCTTGCGACATATACTGACCATTGGCCAAACCTGCCGATATCAAAGATGCTTCACCGCAATAACCGTTATTTGCACCCCATTGGTACACAATTGACACTGGAACACCGGGTTCGATATAGCGCAGGCTCTTTAAATTGGGCATCGTCGCCCCCAATGCCTGCTCCACCAAACCTTGTCCACATAAAGAGTTATTGGCGTGACCTGCAAAAACTGCCACTGCCCAAATGACAGCTGCGGTGACACAAATCGCCAACCACCTCATCCTTTAAGCCCCCATAAATTGACGGCGGGCAATTTGATCTTCCAGACTCAACCAACGACGACCGATTTCCCCCATCGCGCGATGCTCAGCAACTTGTCGGCGCAAGACAGCCAAGCGATCCGTCGCCAAAATTTGAGCATGATCCAATTCTTCAGCGATCCGGATAAATTCATAGGCAGCATCAAGACCGCCCAACTTGGGGGCAACCTCATTGACGACGAAGTCGTCAAAACTAAGCGTGGGATCCCAACTAAAACGCGCAAACGCCAAATAAGAAAACTCGACTGTGGCATGATAGGGCGAGGGTTCACCCCACATCGTCAACCCCGTCAAACCGGTTCGCGCACAAAGCCCCGCCATTTCGCCTAAAACCCGCGCATTCAAGGCATACCGTTCCGACCGCTCGTCACCGTTCCATTGGCAGGCGAATTGACAGCGCAATACATTGGGCTGGGTCGGCAGGCTTTCCACATAAGACCGTGTCAGCCCCTGCTGAAGGCGCCCCCAATAGGTTCGGTTGGTGGTGTGTTGATAAATCCCGCCGCGCGGCAAGCGCCGCTGCGCGTCATGGGCGACGGGGTCGAGCAAGTTATCCCATTGAATTTCTGAATAAATCCAAAGGTCGGGTTTGATTGATTTTGCGGTTCGGTACAAGCGCGGAAAATTGTCGGCCATGTCGGTATGCGACCAATAATCGCCGTGAACGGCCTGACGGCGCGCAGCTTCTCGGTCATTGTTGCGTCGCGTAACACACCGCGCGCAGCCACACACGCCGTAATCGCCCGCCTCGATATTAATCCCGCCGATGTCGAAGTTTTCCGTGAGCCACGCCACACCGTCTTCCATCCAAGCCATCGTTTCCGGAGCCGAGGGACAGGCCGACAAAGTATAATCCGACTTCGGAAAGTTTAAAGGGAAAGCCAAATCTGAGATTTGAAACCCCACGCCCTTTTCTAAAGTGGCAGAGTGCTGCGGATTCTGACGAAGCCATGTCGCAAGATTATATGTGTGCTCACCCTCCCAATAAACACCTCCATAAGAACCAATCGCAATACCCGGCAAAATTCGCACGCCCCGTTCGGTGGCGTAAACACACAACTCTTGCGCGGCCTGAATTCCGCCATGCGGATCGCGCAAAAATCCATAGATTACTATGGCTGCAATTTTGTTCTGACTGCAAAAATCGATGCAGCGCTTATAGTCGCGTAAGAAACCAGAGGGCGGTTTTCCGTAAGGATTGAAAACGCCTATTTCTTGTTGACCAACCTGAGACAGCTCCCAATTGGTGGAATGGTCCCAAGTCCAGAATGTGCGATAGGTTAAACCGGGAGTTTGGTCCGTTCCCTGAGTGTCAACCAACAACCGTGCCGGATTGGGTCCAGCTTTGGAAATCAAGTCTTCTAAACCAAAAATCACTCCCGAAAACGGACCGCCTTCCACTGTGACCCGCGGGGCGGGACCGGACAGGTCAACCGTGATCACAAAGCTACCCTCTGCGCGCGACGGATTTGTACGAAGAGAAAGCACAGGACGCACCGTGCTGACCCCTATTTGCCAATCAATATCGTTAAAACAATGCCTTAAGCGCCGAACAGCATGGCGATGCTCTTCCCCACCGGTGATGATCACGGTTCCAGACAGCGATATGTGCATGACATGATCCTTCGTTTGCGCCAAGATAGGCGGGCGTGGCATCCGAGTCCAGCACGGGAGGAAGGAGACAAAGCGCTACACTTGTGCGCCGTGATCCGACAAAAAGACCCCTTGCACTCGACACCTTTTTTTGGATTTTGTGTTTTGCAAAGGTGTTAGAAGTTACTCCTTTGCACTATAGACGGAATTTATGGGTTGGGTGTTTTTTTTAGAAGACACGTCACGACCGGCGAGTCGGATCGGATGGACAGATTTCTTTGCCTAAAAGTTACGCACCTGCGCCGACCTAAGCGCGCAAAAGCCTGACTCGGATGGTCAGGAATAGAATTTCCCCCGCGGTGATAGAAAAACTGAGGGGTTCGATGCTCAAAGGCGATGACGCCCTTGCAAGCCGCACATCGTAGGTTCCCGCAATAAGCGACACCATAAAGGCCCCGCCTGCGTTAGTCCGCACATAAATGTCTGGATGCGCGTGATCTGTGGGCGAAAATATCAAATCAACATCGGCGGTCGCATGAGGCGGGACCACGCAGCGAGGTCCGATTTTTGCTGCTGCGCCACAAGGGCCGGCCAAGGCGACAGTCGTCCCTTCAACCGTGCCCAAGGATTGGGAAGATGTCGCTGTGTTGGGCGCAATGACCGTCAAAAGTGTGATTGCAAGCCAAGCCAAAGCCGCATTTCCGCGAGACATTGTGCGATGGGGGCGCTGCGACACCGTGATCTTAGGGCCGAATGTTTCCTGCATCCCCCAACGCGCCCAGCTGTTTTTCCCTTCTTAGTTTGATCTAGAATGAACAGTCCGTCAAGAACGCAGTATCCCATCAAAGCCGCCCTTGCTTCGGCAGTTTGATCGGCCAACCGAACGCGTGATATCTTTCTGCCAAAGGCTATATCTACGATGGGCGGTGGCTGAAGGTTGACAGGGCCGATCTGTGCTGCACCCATTGTTGCATTGAGCAAACCGTGGTAACTACTTAACTCTAATATGAGGTGGGTCATGCACAAATCGGCCTTGGCGAAAATCTTAGGTGTGGCATTTTTGGTCTTAAGTTTGTGCGTAGCGTCGTTTCCGAGCGGCAATCCTGCGAATTTGTTTCGAGGTTCCGCAGTGACGGCGGAAATTGTGCTGATGCGGGCTGCCGACAGCGTATTATCTCACCTGCCCTCCATCGTCCAACGTCACATTGATATTGCGCAACTTGAGTCTTTTTTCGACGCCGACGAGGTCAAGCGTCCTGATAATCCGGGGGGGTGGGCACATTATCGGGCGATGCAAATGTCATCCGATACCAAGGGCACGATTGCGCCCGACGGGCTGATGAAGGCGAATTCCAAGAGGCGCGCGATTGTCGCAAAATTCGCGGCTGCAGCTTCGCCATCGCAGCGCGCCGGCATAACACCCGATCAATGGACGTGGATTGGCCCGGGCAACCAAGG
>JBAXLX010000275.1:0-5026 GCA_037134595.1 Pseudomonadota bacterium | reverse complement strand
GCCCGTTCAAAATGGCGCACAGCGAGGCCCCGTTGCCCAGATGCAGCCCCAGCACGCGCGGCGGCAAATCCCCTGCATTGCGCAGCTTGCGCACAAGGCTGGCATAGCTGATCCCGTGAAAGCCATATCTGCGTAGGCCAAGATCGCTGGCGGAAGCGGGCAAGGCATAGCGGGTCGCCACATCAGGGTTGGTCGCGTGAAAGCCCGTGTCAAAGCTGGCATATTGCGGCAAGGCGGGGGCAAGGCGGGCCAAAGCCTCGATCGCCATCAGGTTGGCAGGGTTGTGCAGCGGGGCGAGGGGGATGCAGGCGCGAATGCCCTCCAAAACGGAAGGTGTCACGCGCAGGGTGTTGGTCAGGCCCTGCCCGCCATGCACCACACGGTGGGCGGCCCCTGCCAATTGGGTGGGGGTCAGGCCCATGTCGGCCAACCCTTGTTCCAAAGCGTCCAGATGACTCGCAGCGCCGCCCGTGCCGACCCGCTCGGCCCGCGCCTGCGCCACTTGGGCAAGGCTTTCGTCAAACACCGCCAGTTTCAGCGAGGACGATCCGGCATTGACGACCAGCAACATTCACAGCACCGATTTCAGCAGGCCAAGCGCCGCAAGCCCCGCCAAAAGCAAAATGGCAAAGCGGCGGAAATCTTGCGGGTCGGTGCGCAGAAAATGGCGGCTGCCCAGCCAGTTGGACAAAACCACCAGCGGCAGGCCGATCAGCCCGATCCGTAGCGTGTCCCATGTCACCATGCCGCCCCACCAGTAAATCGGCGTAGAGTACAGGTCGAGCAGCGGGAAATAGGCCACCAAAGTCGCGCGAAACACCGCAGGCGACATGGCTTGGGCGGCAAAAAACGCCGCCACCGGCAGCCCGCCCATCCCCGGCGCATTGGCCAAGCCCGACACCAGCCCCGCGCCCAGATTGGCCAAGGGACCAACCGTGCCGCGCAGCTTCCAGCCTGCCAGCAAAATCAAGCTCATCGTCAGCACATAAGCCGAAATCACCCCCCGTGCGGCATCTTCAGAAATCGAGGTCAGCGCCCAGATGCCAAGCGGCATCCCCACCATGGCCCCCACCAACAGCAGCCCCACCCTGCGCCAATCCACATCATTCCAGATGCCCGACAGGGCCTGCAGCGTCATCACCGTTTCCCACAGCACCACAACGGCCACAAAATGCAGCGGATTGGTGACAAGGGCCGAGGAGGCAATCGTCAGCGCCGAAAAGCCAAAGCCGGAATAGCCGCGCACAAAGCCTGCCACCAAAATGGTGATGGCCATCCATCCCAGACCGATGGGCGACAGATCAAAGGGAATCACGGACGCGCGCCGCGCGCCAGCCGACCTTCGATGTCATCTAAAACCGCATCCATATCGGCCACCGAATCAATGACATAATGCGCCCCCGTGCGGCGCAGATCGGCATAGGCCGCAGCGCGCATCCGGGCGAACTCGTCCGGTGTCAGCGCCGCCGTTTCGGCAGGGTTCAGGCCAAAGGCATTGCCCGAAACGGCCACGCCCACTGTCCAGCAGCCCGCATTCAACCCCTCGCCAATGCCCACGCCCGTGTCGTCGACCTTGACGACCGTATGGGCCGGCCAAACGCCCAGATCAAGAAAGGTGCGGTACATCATCATCGCCGAAGGCCGCGCTTCAGACAGATCACCCGCGCAGACCAGATTGTCCGGCGTATAGCCCTGCGCCGCAGCCAAGGGCAGAACCTTGGCCATGATCGACCGTGTGTAGCCCGTGGTCGAGCCGATCTTCATGCCGCGTGCGCGCATCCGGTTGATGGCGGGCACAGCGCCTTCGATCATGGTGCATTAATCGGTGACGGCTTGCACATTCATCGGCACAAAGACCTCGTAAACGCGGTCAATCGCGGCCTCGTCGGGGGCCGCACCTTGGGCTGCTTGCCAAGCGGCGGCGATGCGGGGCACGGCCATGAGGGTCTTGATATGGTCGCGCTTGGCCATGCCCATCGGGCCGCGGGCTTCGGCCACGGTGATATCCACGCCGAACTGCTTGAAGGTTTTGACAAAAACCCCCATCGGCGCTTGGCTGCCGTGGTCGATCACCGTGCCTGCCCAATCAAATACCGCCGCTTTCAGCATCACGCTCTCCCGTAAATCTCTGCAATGGTTTCCTCGCCGATGGCAAAGGAGGTGCTGGCCCCGGTGCCGCTTGTGACGATCACCAACCGGGTTTGATCGTCAATCGTCTCGCGCATCATGGTGTGCGGCCCCGACGCATAAGTACCGTTCCAGCGTTCGGTGATCTGCGCGCCGGGCACGTTGAGCACTTGGTGCAATTCGTCCATGATCAGATCATCCACCTCGGCGCGTTGGAAGGGCGAGGGGGACCAGTCGTAATGGTGGCTGTCACCGACAATCAGGCCGCCGTCAGCCCCTTGCACGACGATCAGATGGATACCCTCGGCCAAGCTGCGCGGCTGTTCGGCGCGCAGGCGGGCTTTGATGGGTGCCGATTCGGGCAGTTCGGCATAGCCCAGATAGCGCACCAGACTTTGGTCTGACATGATCGACCCAGGCAGCTTGATGGGCTTTGCAGGCATCACTTTCATCATATGCAAGCGGCAGCGGGTGATCTGGTGGCGGGCGATGACCTCAGGATACAGGGTCAGCATGTCATCGCCGGGGCAGACAACGACCTGTGTCGCCTCGACCACGCCGGATGTCGTCAGCACCCGCCCCTGTTGCACCTCTTTCACCAAAGTCTTGCGCAAAAAGGTCACGCCAAGGCTTTCGATCCAAGCCGCCAGCTTCGGGATAGCAAAGCGGCTTTCCACGCGGCGTTCGTGGCTGGACCACAAAGCGCCTTGGATCGGCTTGCCCGACAAAACGCCGCCGTGCTGGGCCATGGTTTGCTCAGCCGTCAGCAGATGGCAGCCCTGCCCCATTTCGGTGCGGGCAAAGGCTTCCAGACAGGCCATCGCCTCGGGCCGCTGGGCCACCACCAGCAAGCCTTGATGTTCCACCGGAATACCGGCCTTGGGTGCCACCTCTTCCCACACATCGCGCGAGCGCATCGCGCGGCGGTAGCAATCGCCCTGCTGTTGGCCCGTCACCGTGACAAAGCCAAAATTACGGACCGAGGCGCCAATCGCCTCGGCCTCGCGGTCTATGACCACGACCTTCAAGCCCCTGCGGTAAGCTGCCAAAGCATGGCCAAGCCCCAGTATCCCCGCCCCCACAATGGCCAGATCGTAGCGCATCTTACACCAGCTGCGGGCGCATGTCGGCGGCAGAGATACCGGCCACTTCGACCGGCTTTTTCATCGCATCGCGGCGGAAGGGGTCACCGAGTTCTTGGTTGATCATCGCCTCGATCAGGGTGGTTTTGCCGTGGTTCATCTGGTCGTCAATGGCCTTGTGCAAGGCGGCGGTCAGCTCGTCTTGCGTGCGCGCCACCACACCTTGCAAGCCACAGGCCTGCGCGATGCCCGCGTAAGACACGCCTTCGTTCAGCTCGGTGCCGATAAAGTTGTCATCATACCACAGCGTCGAATTGCGCTTTTCAGCGCCCCATTGGTAGTTGCGAAACACCACCTGCGTCACGGCAGGCCATTCGTCCCGACCAATGGCGGTCAGTTCCGTTACCGCAATGCCAAAGGCCCCGTCGCCGGAAAAGCCCACGACTGGCGTGTCAGGGCAAGCAATCTTGGCCCCCACGACCGAGGGCAGACCATAGCCGCAAGGCCCAAACAGCCCCGGTGCCAGATACTTCCGCCCCGCCTCGAACGTCGGGTAAGCGTTGCCGATGGCGCAGTTGTTGCCGATGTCGGATGAGATAATCGCCTCTTTCGGCAAGGCGGCCTGAATGGCGCGCCATGCCATGCGCGGGCTCATCCAATCGGGCTTGGCGGCACGGGCGCGCTGGTTCCAAGTGGTGCCCACATCGTCTTGCTCGTGGTCCATCGAGGACAGTTCCTGCGCCCAGCGGCTTTTGGTCGTGCTGATCACAATCTTACGATCTGCACGGCCTGCATCGCCCGCCGATTTGGTCAAACGCGCCAGAATGCCCTCGGCCACGGCCTTGGCATCGCCGATGATCCCGACGGTGACCTTCTTGGTCAGGCCGATGCGGGCGGGGTTGATGTCGACCTGAATGATCTTGGCCTCTTTGGGCCAATAGTCCAACCCGTAGCCGGGCAGGGTCGAGAAGGGGTTCAACCGCGTGCCCAAAGCCAGCACCACATCGGCCTGCGCAATCAACTGCATCCCCGCCTTGTTGCCGTTATAGCCCAAGGGGCCGGCGAACAGCGGATGGCTGCCGGGAAACGCGTCGTTGTGCTGATAGCCCACGCAAACGGGTGCATCCAAACGCTCGGCCAAAGCCATCGAGGCGGGAATAGCCCCCGCCAGCACCACACCCGCGCCGTTCAAGATCACGGGGAACTTGGCCGAAGACAGCAAGGCTGCGGCTTCCGACAGGGCCTGATCGCCGCCGGTCGGGCGTTCGAATTCCACCACGCGGGGCAGGTCGATGTCGATGATATGGGTAAAGTAGTCACGCGGCACGTTGATTTGCGCAGGGGCCGACAGGCGCTTGGCGTTCAAGATCACGCGGTTCAAAACCTCGGCCATGCGGGTCGGATCGCGGACTTCTTCTTGGTAGCACACCATGTCCTTGAACAGCGCCATCTGCTCGACCTCTTGGAAGCCACCCTGCCCGATGGTCTTGTTGGCCGCCTGCGGGGTGACCAGCAACAAGGGCGTGTGGTTCCAATAGGCGGTCTTCACGGCGGTCACGAAATTCGTGATCCCCGGCCCGTTTTGCGCAATCATCATGCACATGCGGCCAGAGGCACGGGTGAAGCCGTCGGCCATCATGCCGCCCGATCCTTCATGGGCACAGTCCCAGAAATGGATGCCCGCTTTCGGGAAAATATCCGAAATCGGCATGAAGGCCGATCCGATGATCCCGAACACATGCTCGATGCCGTGGAGTTGCAGGGTTTTGACAAAGGCTTCTTCGGTGGTCATGCGCATGGGATGCTCCTTCAAGACG
>JBAXLX010000274.1:0-5037 GCA_037134595.1 Pseudomonadota bacterium | reverse complement strand
TACCGTGTAGGCAAGTCTTTGGATTCATCCAGCAATTTAAGAAGGCTGTGCTTGCTTGCATATGACCCAAAAATGGACAATAACTAAAGGGCATGGCTGATATAGAACAAAAAATGGACAAAAAATGTCAAAAACATACAGTGGAGATTATGAACAAACAACATTGAAAGCTCATCATAATGTTTGGATTACACCAAAGTTGATGAACGTTGGTGACCACTTCCGCGAAAGGTTGTATAGCAGGGAACCAACAGTTAGCATCTAAGTTGTCAGCAAATTTGTTGAAACAAATAACAAAAATCAACTAAAATTAGCTGCTAACTGTTGGTTCCCTACTATAAGCCTTATTCTGATGGACTTGTGTTTCACTTATCTATATAAGTTGAACAAAAAATTAAGGCTTGCGTAGCTATTTCTTAATATCTGACCAAATGACGAAAATGTGTAAAGCTAAGCATACCATCTGGTTAAAATTGCATGCCTCACTTTGACCACAGTAGCAACGCATGTAGTAACTTTGAATTCAGTAACAGCATCGAAATGAGTAATCAAATAGGCTAGCAGCAAACAAATATGAGTTTACCATATCTGAGAGACTCCGTATCTCCGGTGAAGCCACTTGATAAGGCGATAGTGATCAATAACTAGCCACAGCTCCAACTGAGGTAGATGAGTTAGTAAAGTATGAGTAGTGAGCAAGGTAATGAGCCGCCTAAAAGAAGTGCGTTACCGTTGTAACAGTTAATGAAGGTGGCGACGGATGATGGCTTAAAAAATAAAACTAAGATTTAGGAAGAAATTAATAAGAATTCGCCGAACCTCTTAGGCGCTTTGAATAGGAAGTTGGCGAGCGAAGGTCAAACTGTAAAAGAGGAGTCAGAAGACGATGACTAGGTGGCACTGAAACGGAAGCCGACAGACAATTTGTTTAGCCGAATGCTGACTACCAAAAAGATAATTCCACTCTATGCACTTCCAACCTACCACTTGGGGCAGCAAAAGGTTCAACTGAGAAGAAAAGTCCGCGATGAATTTCACACCAAGGTCAAGTAGTATTTGAGGGAAAAGTCGATTGGTAAATGACCTGGTTGATCTGGAATCATTCAAAAATTAAATTTCTGGTCAGATTCCTCGGGGTTTTGGGGTTTTGGGGTTTTGGGGACATCATGAACAAGGCCCATCATGCGACCACGCCGGAGGAAAAGTACAAAGTCCTGACCGCGCCAGAGATTCGCATCGACACCGGCCATGGCAGCAAAGCCGCAGTCGAAGCCGCAGGCATCCGCATCGGCACGCCCGTGGTATATGCGTCCCGCGTGATCGAACTGGCCGGAGAGCGGATTGCCGGCACCTCGGTGGACGACCGCGCGGGCTGTGCGGCGCTGCTGGACCTTGCGCGCGCCCGTCAGGGCCGCACGGGGCCGACGCTGCATCTGGTCTGGTCGGTGCAAGAGGAATTCAACCTGCGCGGCGCGGTGGTTGCGGCGCAAAACCTGCACCCCGATATTGCCATCCAGATCGACCTGATGCTGGCCACCGACACGCCCGATATGGCCGACAGGGGAGAGATGGTGATGGGCGGCGGGCCGGGGATCAGCCTGTATTCCTTTCACGGGCGCGGCACGTTGAACGGGGTGATCCCGCATCCTGCCCTAGTGTCTTTGATGGAACAGACGGCCGAGGCTCTTTCGCTTCCCCTGCAACGCTCTGCCCAAGTGGGGGTGCTGACGGACCTAAGCTATGTGCAGCTTTTGGGCGACGGAGTGGCCGCGATCGACGTGGGCTTTCCGATGCGCCATTCGCATTCCACGGTGGAATGCTGCGATCTGCGCGATCTGGCGGGCTTGGTGCGCCTGCTGGACGGGGCGCTGGACCGTATCCCTGCGGGTATGAAACTGGAGCGTGACTGACATGGCCCTAACCCTTGGCATAGACATCGGCACCTTTGAATCCAAGGGCGTCTTGGTGGATGAAACCGGCCGAATCGTCGCCCAAGCCGCCCGCCCGCATGAGATGATCGTGCCCCGCGCGGGCTGGGCCGAACACCGCGCCGAGCAAGACTGGTGGGGCGATTTCGTCTTTATCACCCGCGCTGTGTTAGCCCAATCGGGGGCCGATCCGCAGGATATCAAATGCGTTGCGGCCTCGGCCATAGGCCCCTGTATGCTGCCGCTGGATGCGGACGGACACCCTTTGATGAACGGGGTACTTTACGGCGTCGACACCCGCGCGGCTGACGAGATCGACCTTTTGAACGCCGAAATCGGGGCCGAGACGATCTTGCAGCGCTGCGGCAATGCGCTGACCTCGCAAGCGGTGGGCCCCAAGATCTTGTGGCTGCGCCGTCAAAGGCCCGCGCTTTGGGCCAAGACGGCCAAGATTGTCACCTCGACCACCTACCTGACATGGAAGCTGACCAACCGCTTCGTGATCGACCATTACACCGCCGCCAACTTCGCCCCGCTTTACGACATCGCCCGCCAAGACTGGTGCTTTGATCTGGCCGAGATCTGCCCTGCCGCGATGCTGCCCGATCTGATGTGGTCGGGCGAGGTTGCAGGCCATGTGACCGAAGCCGCCGCGCGTGAAACCGGCCTTGCGGTGGGAACGCCGGTGACCTGTGGGACGATTGATGCCGCGGCAGAGGCTGTCTCGGTCGGCGTGGCAGAGCCGGGCGATATGATGATGATGTACGGCTCGACCATCTTCATCATCGAAATTGCCCAAAAGCGCCTGACCGACCCGCGCCTGTGGCATGCGCCGTGGCTGGTGGCGGGGCAACATGCGGCGATGGCAGGGCTTGCCACCTCTGGCACGCTGACCCATTGGTTTCGCGACCATTTCGCCCGCGATCTGCCCAAAGAAAGTGCCTTCGCCACCTTAACGGCCGAGGCCGAGGCCACCCCGCCCGGGGCCAACGGCCTGATCTGCCTGCCGTATTTCTCAGGCGAGCGCACACCCCTTCACGATTCCCACGCCAAGGGTGCCTTCTTTGGCTTGAACCTGACGCATGACCGGGGGGCGATGTACCGCGCAGCCCTAGAAGGCATAGCCTGCGCCACGCGCCACATCACCGACACCTATGCCGAGGCCGGCAGCCCCCCCCACCGCGTGCTGGCCGTAGGCGGTGGCACCAAGAATAAGCCGTGGATGCAAGCCACGTCGGATCTGACGGGCTTGGATCAAAGCGTGTGCGGCATCACCACGGGGGCAAGCTACGGCGATGCCTATCTGGCGGCCTTGGCCATAGGGCTGGCCCAACCCGGCGACATCGCCCGCTGGAACCCGGTTGCCTACACCGTCCCCGCCCAAAGCCACGCCGCCTATGCCCGCCAATACCCGATCTTCCGCGCCCTTTACGCGCAAACCAAGGATTTGATGGCAGCCCTATGAGGTATGACCTTCTCACCCCGCACCACCTGCGCCAAGCGATGGCAGCCAATACCCCGCTGGTCATGGCGATTGGCGTGCAGGAATATCACGGCGAACATCTGCCCCTTGGCGTGGATCTTCTGGCCGTCACCCGCTGCCTTGACCGGCTCGAGGCCGAGGCCCCCGACCGCCTGATCATCCTACCCGCCTTTGCCTATGGCGCGGCCAGCCATGCCGTGGCGGGGCCCAAAAGCGGTTCGCTGCATGTCGATGCGCAAAGTTTGCTGCCGATGGCGCAAGCGCTTTTCGCAGCCCTGCTCAAGGTGGGCTTTCGCAACATCCACGGCATCATCCACCACCAAACCGAAAACTTCGCCCAAGGCATGCCCACCGATCTGGCCTTTCGCCTTGCAGCGCGCCAAGCCGTCTTTGCCCATCTGGAGGCGACCCAAGGCGAAGGCTGGTGGGGCGCGCCCAGGATGGAAAACTATTACGAAGGCCATGCCGCAGGCGACAACCCGTTCAACTGGATCCGCATCCACCCCCTGATGCCGCCACAAGTCGCACAGCACTTGCCCTTTGACCATGCCGGCGAAGGCGAAACCGCCCTGATGCTGGCCCTTGCCCCCGAAACGGTCGAGGCGGCGCGCATGGCGCAAAACACCACATGGTACACCCAAACCGCCCCAAGGGCGACCAAAGCCCAAGGCGAGGCAGGGGTGGCGGTGATCTTGGACCACCTTAAAACGCTTCTCAATCTCTAATCCCTTGCCCTTTGCAGATATACTCCACGGGAGGTCCGGAGGGTGTGAAACCCTCCGGGGCCACAGAGCCAAAGGCCGGCCATGCTATAGAGGCGGAAGATCGATCACGCCCTTTTTCAGGATAAAGCAGCCATAAGGCCCGCTGTCTGACGTGCGGATGATGGCAAAAGCCCGCTTGGCGGTGTCGTAAAAGGTAAACCGCTCCAAGGGGTTCAACGCAATCTCGCGCCCCTCGATGCGCGAACAGGTCGCCTGCATTTGCGTGAATAAAGGCAAAACCTTATCGGGGTCTCCCACCACCTGCATCCGCGCCACGGGGGCAGGGACAAAGGTGTCCAAGGGCATCAAGCTTAAAATAGCCTCAGCCGCCGCCAGAAGGGTGCAGCCCGACATATCCACCAATGTGCCATAAGTGGTGTGCTTGGCGATGGTTACGGCAGGATGGTTCACATCGCAGATCACCAGATCGTCGCCGTGCCCCATTAACATCAGCACATGCACGATCTCGGCGCTCAACCGCTGGTCAATGCCCTTTAACATAGTCGCACCCTCAGAATTTTCGCAGAAAATTCGTGGCTTCGATTTTTCTGCGAAAAATCACTCTTCACTTCACCGCTCCGGCAGCCATGCCTTTGATGATAAACCGCTCCAGCCCGATGCCGATGATGATCAAGGGCAGGATGGCGGCAAAACTCAACGCGGCCATCGACCACCACGAAATCCCCTGCGATCCGGTCTGGCTCGCCACCATGACGGGCAGGGTGTTGGCATAGGTCGAGGTCAACAGGGCGGCAAAGAAATACTCGTTCCACGTCAAGACCAACGACAAGATCAAGGCCGCCACCATGCCGGGCAGGGCGATGGGCAGGATGATCGTCAGATAGGCCCCCCAGATCGACTG
>JBAXLX010000273.1:0-5046 GCA_037134595.1 Pseudomonadota bacterium | reverse complement strand
AAACCATGACAATCACAAACATTTTGGCTTTCTTGCTCGGTATGGGCTGCGTGGTGCAAGGCTATTCCATCGCAGCCCAAGCGCCCGCGATCCTGCAACAGACCTTGGGTTGGCAGATCATCTGTACCGGGGCCATCATCTTGGCCATCGCAGGGCTGATATTTACCGTTGAAAATATCGCAGATCGGGCAGGGTTTTCAGTCTCAAGCAAACGCCGCGTCAAAGACTGAAACCGTCAAGGGCGGCTGTTCCTCTTTCGCCGGGGTGCGCACATGATCAAGCCAGGCGGCATCCATCGCCATCAGAATGGCCAGATGGTCAGGCCCAAACCGCGCCCCGTGCCGCACCTCGAACAAGGCCACCTCGCCGAGGGTGAAGGGCAGGGCAAACCCGCCGTCATAGCGCCGCCCAGCCGATAGCACGGTGAAGGCTTGCCAGATCAAAAACCCAGCCACCGGGGGCCGCGTCTTGGCCCCGGCCAGTTGGTCCAGCAACACCGCCACCAGCTGGGTGCGCAGGCGTCTCAGCGCAGGGCGGATAAACATAGCGCCCTTTCCCCGGCCCGCCGGTTCACCAGGCCAGGCACGATCTGGCCGTTGTCATAGACCCACTTGGGCAATTCGTTGCAAGCGCCGCGCCAATCGCCCGCCCGCAGCTTGGCAACCAAGGTTGACCCGCAGGCCGCTTTCACGCCCACGTTATAGGTGAAATCTAACACCGCCAGATAGACCCTTTCCGGCACAGCATCGGGCCGAGGCAGGCAAGCCCGCAAACCAGCCTCATGGATTTTTAGATCTGAAATCAGCCGCGCCGCGCACTCTGCGGGGGTGGCCCTTTGGCCCATCTGGACGCCGACCGTGGCCCCGTAGCAGATCGTCGGCACCCCGCCGCCGTCCTTGTAGGCCACCAGTTTTAAGCCCTCATTGCCGCCGACATAGGCCAGCGCACTGACCAAGAGGCCACCGAGCAGCCGCGTAATCGTCTTGCGTGTGGTTTCATCCATGCTTTGCCCCCGATAATTTGCGCCCACAATCGCCAGGGCGCTGACCAAAAGGCCACCGATCAGCCGCGCCGCACTCTTGGCGGTTGGGTCATCCATGCCATGCGGCCACGATCTGCCGCCAGACAAACGCCGCGATCTGCACCGCTAGCCAAGACGCCGACAGGATTGGCACCAGCGTTCCAGCGAGTGACCCGAAATGATGTAACTGCATTTCCCAGGCCGGAAATGTAATGCCGATTGCAGCCACGCCGGTCGTTGCTCGTTCCACAGCTATTGCCCCCTTCGGCATTTTCTCGCCTCATTTTTCAAGGTTGAGTTGGGTTGAACAGCGCTTCAAGGCTTGTTGCATCCAGGCCCAACCGCTCTGCGATCACCGCAATCGTAGCCTTGGGTTGGTCTAAAACCGTAACGGTGAGGTCGATTGTATTTGAAGGCCCAGCATATGGCGCAGGGCCAGCGGCGACGGCTGCATCATATTGCGGGCCGCTGTCGAGATATGTATCAAAGCCGTCAATTATGACAATGACGCCGATTTGTTGCTCATTCGCCCATGTAGATTTCATCAGACGGCCTTTCTGAAAGCGTTTTGTATTAGGTAAGCATTTGAGCCGGTCATAGAAATTGCGCTTACTGTCGATTGATAAAGACCCGCAGTAACATGATGACGCCATTCTAAAACATCACCCACAGTGATGGCAACATCTACAACGCGAGCAACTGCCCCGCTTGAGGTTGTAGTAAAGACCTGTACTGAAACCCCGTTTTTAAACAATGTCAGCGTTGAAGTTGCAGCACTATTTACAGAATGACTTGCCCGTACCCGAACCACACCAGAAAAAGCTGAAATTGTGTATCTTTGTGCAACAACATCTGTACTTGTAATTGCCATTAACGTAAGAGTTTCAGGCCCTGCGCCTTCCGTCATGATATAAGTGTCAGCCGCTGCAACCGTTAGCACTGCCAACCCATCGCCAGCCGATGCTAATGCTTGCCCAAGAATTCTTGGTGCACCCGCCGCCCCCTCAAACCCCGCAATCCAGTTTTTGGCCCAGCGTTTCCACAGGCTTGACGTGCCCGGCGCACTTGGGTCGGTTTCAGTTTCCGCAATCGCCGTGTAAGTTGTCATGTCAGATCGCCTGATATGGTCCGCTGTAATCGACAGCGAAGATTAAGGTGGCAGTATCAACAGCAAAAAAGCCGACAGCTTTTTGCGCTGTGCTGGCTGATCCATAGACTGGGGCGCTGTCGGCCAGCGCATAGGCATAGCGGCCCGCGAATTGGAACGCCTGCGCTATGATTTCGATTTCATGGCCGGGGCGTGGCTCTGATACGCTGATCACTTGCATCTGCATGGCAGAGGTGGCCCCGGCCTCATCTTGCAGTTTAGCCGTCTGGACGCTGACCAGATCAGCCAGGCCCAAGGCGTCTTTGGCATCAAGCCGCAGGGTGGCCCGCAGCGGGGGCCGATTGAACCGATTGAGCAAGCGGCGCGATAACACCGAAATGTCAGCATCATTGCCGTCCTGGAGCAGCCTGGCAAAAACACGTTTCACGCGGGTGTCGCCGTAGGCGTTGACACCCTTTGCCGCCAGGTCCGCCGTGACCAGCAACCGCCCATAGTTCGAAGGGTCTTCTTTGCCCTTAGTCGGGTCGATCTGCACCGAATAGAAATAAACCTCGGTCAGCCGTTCGGCGGCGCGGTCATCGAGGCTGACCGATTTGATGTTGTCGCGGTCGCTCAAAGCTGTGACCGTCTCGCCGTCTGCCGGGTGGTTGATCTTTAGCCCGATCTTTGCGTTCTCGGCATCCGACCAGATCGACACGCCCATAAGTTGGATTTCCGCGACCAGATCGGCCACCGGGGTCGGGGCGCAAATGTTGCCGGTCAAAGTCAGACTTGCCGCCCAGCGTGTCACCTCTGTCGCCCAGGCCGCAGCATCGATCCAAGACGCAGGCACCCCGGCATAGGTCTGCAATAACAGCGCAAGGGCCGTGTCGATCCGCGTGGCGTTGAACTGCAGCACCGGCTGGACCGTATCGCCGAGGTTATGGGTCGCGGCCACAGTGCCGACCACGCCCCGCGTGATTGTCAGCACATCACCGACCCGCGTGAAATCTAAGCATTCTGACCCGATGCACACCCGCCCCGCCGCATCATACTGCGCCCCGATCCCGGTGGGCTGCAAAGTGGCCGTGGTCGCGCTGATCGTTAAATCTGCCGCAAGGGTGCCTTTGCCTGGCGCGGGGGCAATCGCGCGGTCACTATCTGCAAGCCACAGAATATCTTGCGCCTCGATCTTAATCTGCCAATCATCACCGGGGCCGATCCAGTTGGTCATCACATAAGACTTTGTCACCTTGTTGATGATTGCCCCAGCCACAATTTCGCCGGTGATCACGCGCAGGGCGCGGCCCTGGTAATAGGGAAACCGCGCCTTGATCTTGGGCATGATCGATCCTTTCTCCGCCGGGTCTGCCCCGATCCCCGAAAACATCGCAGCCCCGCTCACCCGCTCGTTGGCGTATTTGTCCAGAGTACGGTCGTGATAGGGAAAATCTGCCAGGGTCACTGTCACGGTCGCCCTGCGCCCCATGGGCGACAGGCTTTTGTCAGTGCCTGCGATGTTCACCGTGGCCGCATATGTCGAGCAATCGACCAGGGCGGGAAAGTAGGTCACGCCGTCATCAATCGGCAGATTGGCGCGGGGGTCGGCAAAGGTCAGGGTCTTGGTGCCCTTGATAAAATTTGGCACAGACTTGCAGCCCGCAAACCCGTTGTAACACTTGTTGGGAATTCCTGCCGACAGCACCGCCGCACAAGGGGCCGTGCCCCAGGTATTGGCGCAGTAGTCCAGATCGATTTCAACTAGGGTGATCGGCTCACGCGCCATAAGCATCCACCTCTAAATTCAAGCTGGCCCAAAGCCCGCCCGCATCATAGGCGTGTCGCAATGCCCCAGCCTTCATCCCGCGCCGACAAAAGCCCAGGTCAAGCGGCCATGTCACCGGGCACCCGGCATAAAAGAACGGGGTGCCAGTGTCATAGATCGCGCGAAATGGTTCGATGTTTGCGGCCATCCAAGGCCCGCTGATCGGGCAAAACGGCACCGAGGTAGCTTTGCCGTGCTGCTCAAACCGCGGGGCCAGCAGCTGATAGCCGATCGACACCGAGGGAAAAACCTCGACATTGGCGGCAAAATTGAGGGGCGTGTAAGGCACGGCCAGCGGCGAAGGAAAGGCCAACTTGGGGCCGCAATAGATGATCCCCAGGCTTGGCAATGTTCCCGGTGCAGCCGTGATTGCAACACCCCAAGACAAAGCCGACACGGCTGGAAAGAAAACCATGATCGGCTTGTCATCCGTTGGGGTCTTTGTGACAATGGTTGTCCAAGCCCCGGTCGAGGCGACACGGTATTGAAAGGCAACCGTGGCGCCGAGGGTGCCAAGGTTGTGCGCATCGATGGCAAACGTGTCGCAACTTACAAGGCTGGCCAAGACAACTTGTGCAGCATTTCCTACTGCAGCCGGTTGCCAGTAGTCAAAAGTTTGTGGCCCAAGGATATTTTGAACAGCGCCCGATCCGGTGCCGGTCGCAGTGAGCGTCCCTTCGGCCATGACATTGCGATAAAGCACCGTTGGGAATTCGGTCAGAAGTGCGCCGCTTTGAATTGTTATCATCTCATCGCCCCAAAATCAGGCCACGCTGTCCGGCCTCTTTGGCCAGGGCGTCCCAAACATCGTTGATCACCTGGCCCGTGTAGAAGGCTTTGGGGTCAAGCGCCTGCATTGTCACGACCAAGGGCGCTGCGGTCGCCGCGGTCGCCGCTGTCGTCGTGGCTGTCGTTTCAGACGTGCCTGCCCCGGCTGGCGGTCCGTCAGCCTTTCTGCCACCGCCGCCCAGGGCTGCGACCAGGCCAAGGCCACTGGCCCCAATCGCTGCATAAGCCGCCAATTTGCCCCAAAATCCCAACCGTGGATCGGCCAAAACTTGGGCCTGCGCCCTCAGGGTGTTTATCAGCGCCTCACCGGCTGCGAAAATCTTG
>JBAXLX010000272.1:0-5055 GCA_037134595.1 Pseudomonadota bacterium | reverse complement strand
GATATTCAAGCGGCAGATGCAGACTGGGTACGCGCGACATTACAGCCAATTTTATAGTGGCGATATTGCCCATGGCGTAAAGCGCGCCTGCGGCGATGGGCAGCAAGGCGGGCAAGGACGCACCTTGCATCGCTTCGGGCCCCAGCACCAAAATCACCCCGCCAAAGCCCAAAGCCACCGCCAAAATCCGCACCAGCCCCATCGGTGTGCCATAGGCGAAGTATTCAATCAGCAGCACAAAGATCGGCGCGGTGAACAGACCCGCCGCGACCAAAGCCACCGGCAAAAAGGCCAAGGCGCCAAAGTAGATCACCATGGCAAAGCCGTGAATGGCCGACCGCGCCACAACCGCGCGCAGGTCATAGGCCTTCAACCGCAGCCCCAAAGGGCGCAGCGCCAAAAGCAAAATTCCCATGGCCATCGCAGTGCGGGTGGCGTGAAACTGCCAAAGGCCCGCCTCTGCCGCTATCACGCGCACGAAATTGTCGGTAAAGCCGATGATGCTGGCATAGATCACGATCATGCCGGCTGCCGCCAAAGTCCGCTCACCTGTCACGCGCGTCTCCTTATCCTTCTCGCCAAGCAAACCGCCAAAAGCGCGGCCTTGCCCGCCCAAATACGACCCTCGCCGCAGGATTTGCCCGCCAAAGGGCGCGTGGGGCGGATTGTGGCGCGGGGGGGCATCCGGTAAGCTTGGCCATTCGGTGTCAACCTTACACGGTGCCATGACCGCTCTGACCAAATACCAGCGTCTGGAATGTGTCGGGCTGTGGCGGCTGACGGCCTCGGCCCAACTGCGCGAGGTAGTGGTAGGATTGCGCGACACCACGCTGGTTCTGGCCGATCCGCGCAGCGAAATGGCCCTGTCGCATTGGTCGCTGCCCTCGGTCGAGCGGGTGAACCCCGGCGAGATGCCCGCCTTGTTCACCCCCGGACGGCTGGACGACGGCAGCCCCAGCGAAACGGTCGAGATTGACGACCCCGACATGATCGCCGCCTTGGAGACCGTGCGCACCACCCTGATCCGCCGCCGCCCCAAACCGGGCCGCTTGCGGGGGGTTGGTTTGATTGTGGGCCTGAGCGTCAGTGCGGCGCTGGCCATCTTCTGGCTGCCAGAGGCGATGATCCGCCACACGGCGTCGGTCTTGCCCATGGCCAGTCGGGTGCAAATCGCCAAACTCGCGGTAGAGGAGGCCGCGCGGCTGACCGGCTCTGCCTGTCACGCCGACTTGGGGCGACAGGGCGCTGCGGCTTTGGTGCAAAAGCTGGCAGGTCAAGGTTTGAGCGACATCGTCGTGGTGCGCGATGGGGTCAAGGGGGCTTTGGCCTTGCCCGGGGGAACCGTGCTGGTATCCAACGCGCTGGTGGTGGGGGCCGAAGATGCCGAACCTTTGGCCGGTTTCCTTCTGGCGGCCCTGCTGCGCGCCCAAACTGACGATCCGGTTCTACCGCTTTTGCGCCATGCAGGCTTGATCGCCACGATCCAGTTGCTGGCCACGGGCCATCTGCCCGACGGGGCCTTGGCGGGCTATGCTGAAGACTTGCTCAACACCCCGCCCGCCCCCGTGGCCGACGCGCCGCTGTTGGACAAATTCCGCCAAATCTCGTTGTCGTCCACCGCTTATGCCCGCAGCCTTGATCGGGCAGGCCAAACCACGGCAGGCCTGATTGAGGGCGACCCGTTCAAGGGGGTATCGCCCGCGCCGCTGTTGCCCGACAACGACTGGATTCGTCTGCAAGGCATCTGTGCAGGCTGACCTATTTGGTGCCAAACATCCGGTCGCCCGCATCGCCCAAACCGGGGACGATGTAGCCGCTCTCGTTCAAATGGCTGTCGATCGAAGCCGTGACGATCTGCACATCGGGGTGTTCGGCGTTCATGTGGCGAATGCCTTCAGGGGCGGCCAAAAGGCACAAAAAGCGGATGTTGCGCGCGCCGGAGTCTTTGAGCAGCTTGATCGCCGCAGCACTGGAATTTCCCGTGGCGAGCATCGGGTCAACCACGATGCAGATGCGGTCCTGCAACTGGTCGGGCACTTTGTAGTAATACTGCACCGGTTGCAGCGTTTCATGGTCGCGGTACAGGCCCACAAACCCCACCCGCGCGGCGGGGATCAGTTCCAAAATCCCGTCCAGCAGCCCGTTGCCCGCCCGCAAGATCGAGATCAGCGCCAGTTTCTTGCCGTCAATCGCAGGGGCGTCCATCTCGCAGATCGGGGTCTGGATCTTTTTCGTCGTCATCGGCAATTCGCGGGTGACTTCATAGGCCAAGAGCAAGCTGATTTCGCGCAACAACTGGCGGAAGGACGCGGTGGACGTGTCTTTTTCACGCATCAGGGTCAATTTGTGCTGCACCAAGGGGTGGCTGACGACGGTGAGGTTTTCAAACATGGGCAGTCTCCAGCCGCTTGGCGATGTTGTCTTTGGTATCGGTGTCACAGAAGGCCGCGTCAAGCGCTGTGCGGTTGAGCGTGGCAAAGACGCCCTCGTCCCAGTCAAACGCCTCGTGCAGCATCTCGTATTCGCGCGTGAGCGTGGTGTGAAAGAACGGCGGGTCATCGGTGGAGACGGTGACTTTAACGCCGCGGTGATACAGCTCGCCAATCGGATGTTTGCGAAAGCTGGGGTAAATGCCCAAAGCCACGTTCGAGCCCGGGCAGCATTCCAGCACGGTGCCGCGTTCGGCCAATTCATCCACCAGGGCCAAGTCTTCAATCGCCCGCACGCCGTGGCCAATGCGCTGCGCGCCCAGATCATGCACCGCGTCACGCACCTCTGACGGGCCTGCCCATTCGCCGGCATGCACCGTGGGTTTTAGGCCCGCCTCGCGGGCGGCATCAAAGCTCCACCGGAAGTCTTTCAGCTTGCCCATGGTTTCCACCCCCGCAATGCCAAAGCCCACCAGAAAATCCCCCGCCGTTTCCGCCGCACAGCGGGCGGTTTGGCGGGCTTTGTCGGGGCCAAAGTGGCGGATACAGGTGGCGATGGCTTTCATGGTAATGCCCGCCTCGCGTTCCAAGGCCGCCGCCTCTTCGCTGATGGCTTGCAGATATTCGCGCCACGCGCCGCGATCACGGCCGCCGCAAAAATCGGGCGACAGGAAGATTTCGGTATAGATCACCCCGTGCTGGGCCTGGTCTTCCAGCACGGCACGGGTCAGGCGTTGGTAATCTTCGGGGCGCGTCAGGGTGGTGCAGGCGGCTTCGTAGACTTTGACAAATTCGGCAAAGCCCGAGAAGCGATAGGACCCGTCGGGGGCAAAGATGCCCGCGATGTCGATGTGTTTTTCCTTGGCCAAGGCGGCGATAAAGCGCGGCGGGGCAGCGCCTTCCAGATGCAGGTGCAGTTCCAGTTTGGGGGTCATAGGAACGACACTCCGATCCCTTGGGATTGTATGTTCAGGTGTTGCGCGACCGAGGCTGCGACATCGGCAAAGCCCCGCAACCCGATAGGCCGCGCCCCCAAGCCTGCGGCGAGCAGTGGCACTCGTTCGCGGGTGTGATCGGTGCCGCGCCAAGTGGGGTCGTTGCCGTGATCGGCGGTGAAGATCACCAGATCACCGGATTTGAGGCGGGGCAAAAGCGCGCCGACGCGGGCATCAAAGGCCTCTAGCGCGCGGGCATAGCCTGCGACATCGCGGGGGTGGCCGTAGAGGCTGTCAAACTCGACAAAGTTGGTAAAGGTTAAGGAACCGGGTTCTGCATGCGCCATAAGGTGGTCCATATGATCGAAAAGCGCAAGATCGTTTGGCCCTTTCCAAAGCTTCCCAATCCCGCGCATCGAAAAGATATCACCGATTTTCCCCACCGCATGGGTCGCCCTGCCCGCCTGAGCCGCCCAATCCAGCAGCGTGGGCGCAGGCGGTTCCATGGCGTAGTCGTGGCGGTTGGCGGTGCGGTGGAAGGTGTCTGCGGTGCCGGTAAAGGGCCGCGCGATCACACGGCCTACGTTCATGGCGTGCAGATGGGGTGCAAGATCGGCGCAAAGCTTCAGCAATCGCTCCAGCCCGAAGCGTTCCTCATGCGCTGCGATCTGGAACACGCTGTCGGCAGAGGTGTAGCAGATCGGCCAGCCGGTTTTCAGATGGGCTGCGATATGCTGCGCGATGATCGGCACGCCCGAGGAATGGCAATTGCCCAAGATGCCGTCGGTTCCGGCCAACTGGCAGACCAGCGCCACCAGATCGGGCGGAAAGGCGGGGGTGGTGTTGGGAAAATAGGTCCATTCCCACGGCACGGGCACGCCAGCCAGTTCCCAGTGGCCCGAGGGTGTGTCTTTGCCGCGACTGACCTCGCTCAACGCCCCCCACATGCCCTGCGGTGCCGCCGACAGCCCCGGCGTATCCGCGGCCGAGGCAAGACGGATCGCCGCCCCCAGCCCTAACCCATCCAGATGCGGCAGATGCAGCGGGCCGGCGCGCCCGACTTCGGCCCGCCCTGCCGCGCAGGCTTGGGCGATATGAGCCAAGGTATTGGCCCCCGCATCGCCCAACTCGGCGGCATCGGGCGCCCCGCCGCAGCCCACCGAATCCATCACAACAACAAAGGCGCGGGTGTGATCGGCCCCCATCAGCCGACCCGCTTCAAGATCAGGGCCGGATCGTCGGGCGCGACCTCGGCCAAGCTATAGGCGGCTTGAACGGCGTTTATGGCCGCCTCGGCTTGGGCTTCGGTCGCGGCATGGACCATGCAAAGCGGTTCGCCAAAGGCGATCTGCTCGCCGATCCCCGCAAGGTCAGACAACCCGACCGAGGCGTTGATCTTATCCCCCTCGCGCTGCCGCCCGCCGCCCAAGCGCACCACGCTTAGGCCCAGCGCCTCGCCGTCGATCTTATCGACAAAGCCATGGCCCAAGCTTGGCACGGCGCGGATCACGGTGGCAGCGGGCAGACGGTCAGGCCAGCGGTCGACAAAGTCGGCAGGCCCGCCTTGCGCTGCGATCATGCGACCGAATTTTTCAGCGGCATCGCCGGATTCCAGCGCCTGCGCGATCCGTGCTGCACCATCCGCCGCATCATGTGCCAAGCCGCCCAAGGCCAGCGCCTCACCGCCCAAG
>JBAXLX010000271.1:0-5060 GCA_037134595.1 Pseudomonadota bacterium | reverse complement strand
GGTTGGTCGCGGCTGTGGCGGTCGCGGCATCATCCACGGGTTTGAACTGTTGGAAAAACTGGGGTTCCACGATTGGGACTTTGACTATGTTCTGCTCGACTTCCTGGGTGACGTGGTCTGCGGCGGCTTTGGTCTGCCCATTGCGCGGGACATGGCACAAAAGGTGATCTTGGTCGCCTCGAACGACCTGCAAAGCCTATATGTGGCCAACAACGTCTGCTCGGCGGTGGAATATTTCCGCAAACTGGGCGGCAATGTCGGCATCGCGGGTCTGGTGATCAATAAGGATGACGGCACGGGCGAGGCGGCAGCCTTTGCCAAGACGGTTGGCATTCCGGTGCTGGCCGCTATCCCGCAAGATGATGACCTGCGCAAGAAAAGTGCGAATTATCAGATTGTTGGCAGCTATGAAAGCCAATGGGGCCCGATGTTTGCGCAACTGGCCGAAGCCGTGGCCATTGCCCCGCCGGTCCGCCCTGCGCCGGTCAACCAAGACGGATTGCTCAGCTTGTTCTCGGCAGAAGTGACGGGGGCCGACTTTGTGCTGACGCCCGCCAGCGATGCCGACATGCGCGGCAAAAACGCCGTTTTGAAGAAATCCCTTGAAGTGGTGTATGACAATGTTTGATCTGGAAGCCCTTGCCCAGTTTGAAGCAGCCCTGCAGCGCATCTCTGGGGCATCTCGCAAATGAGCGAAGTCAGCTATGACAAGGCCAATCAGGCCCCATTGACCGAGCTCGCCTCGGTCGATCTGCCCGAGCCGCAGGGGGCTGAACCCGTCGACGGCATGGGGTGTCATGCTGGGGCAGCGACCATGCAAGTGGCGGCGCGCGCGGCTGGCAATTCGGACCTGTTGGATCAATACGCCCGCGATTACCCGCAAGGCCCGCATGACAAGCCGCAAAGCATGTGCCCCGCCTTCGGGTCGCTGCGGGTGGGCTTGCGGATGCGGCGGGTGGCGACGGTGTTGTCGGGATCGGCCTGCTGTGTCTATGGGCTGACCTTTGTCAGCCACTTTTACGGCGCGCGGCGGTCGGTGGGCTATGTGCCCTTCAACTCGGAATCGCTCGTAACGGGCAAGCTGTTTGAAGACATCCGCGATGCGGTGCATGAACTGGCCGACCCTGATCGCAACGATGCAATTGTTGTGACCAACCTGTGCGTGCCCACGGCATCGGGCGTGCCGCTGAAATTACTCCCGAGCGAAATCAACGGCGTGCGCATCGTGGGCATTGACGTGCCGGGTTTCGGCATCCCCACCCATGCCGAGGCCAAGGATGTTCTGGCCGGTGCCATGCTGAAATACGCCCGCGCCGAGATCGAGGCTGGCCCCGTCGCCGCCCCCGCCTCTGGCCGCTCTGACCGTCCGCAGGTCGCCCTGTTGGGCGAAATGTTCCCCGCCGATCCGATGATGATCGGCGCGCTTTTGGCCCCGCTTGGGCTGGCCGCAGGCCCCGTGGTGCCCTGCCGCGAGTGGCGCGAGCTTTATGCCGCCCTTGACTGCGATGTCGTCGCCGCCATCCACCCCTTCTACACCGCCGCCGTGCGCGAGTTTCAATCGGCTGGTCGCAAGGTTGTGGGGTCGGCCCCCGTGGGCGTTGACGGCACCGCCGCTTGGCTGGCCGCGATTGGTGATGCCTATAATGTCGATCCGGCACGGGTTGCCGCTGCGCAGAACGCCTTCCTGCCCGCCATCAAAGGCGCTTTGGCGGGCAGTGCGATCAAGGGCACCATCACGCTGTCAGGCTATGAAGGGTCTGAATTGCTGGTCGCGCGCTTGCTGATCGAATCGGGCGCGGATGTGCCCTATGTCGGCACCGCCTGCCCCAAAACCGCGTGGAGCGCGCCTGATCTGGAATGGCTGGAAGCCAAGGGCGTCAAGGTCAAGTTCCGCGCCAGTCTGGAAGACGACGCCTCGGCGATGGAAGCGATCCGGCCTGATCTGGCGGTTGGCACAACGCCCTTGGTGCAAAAGGCCAAAGAGCTTGGCATTCCTGCGCTGTATTTCACCAACCTTATCTCTGCCCGCCCCTTGATGGGGCCTGCGGGGGCCGGGTCTTTGGGCCAAGTGGTGAACGCCGCCATCGCCGGGCGCGCGCGCATGGAAGGCATGAAAGCCTTTTTCGAAGGCGTGGGCAAAGGCGACAGCGCTGGCATCTGGGAGGGTACCCCCAACCTGCGCCCCGATTTCCGCGCCCTACACCAAAAGAAACTCGACAAGGCCGCCAAAGCCGCCAAGGCCGAGGAGATGATCTGATGTTGATCCAAGATCACGATCGGGCGGGGGGCTATTGGGGCGCGGTCTATGCGTTCTGTGCGGTCAAAGGGCTGCAAGTGGTGATCGACGGTCCGGTGGGCTGCGAAAACCTGCCCGTCACATCGGTTCTGCACTATACCGACGCGCTGCCGCCGCATGAATTGCCCATCGTTGTCACAGGCTTGGGCGAAGATGAACTGGGCCGTGACGGCACCGAAGGCGCGATGCGGCGGGCGTGGAAAACGCTGGATCCTGCGCTGCCTGCGGTGGTTGTGACGGGCTCGATCGCCGAGATGATCGGTGGCGGTGTCACACCCATGGGCACCAACATCCAACGCTTTTTGCCCCGCACGATTGACGAGGATCAGTGGCAAACCGCTGACCGCGCCATGACATGGATTTTCACCGAATTCGGCCAGACCAAGGGCCGTATGCCCCCCGAAACGGCGCGCCCTGCGGGATCAAAGCCGCGCGTTAACATTTTGGGGCCGATGTACGGCGTGTTCAACATGGCGTCGGACCTGCACGAGATTCGCCGCTTGGTCGAAGGCATCGGGGCTGAGGTGAACATGGTGATGCCCCTTGGTGCCCATGTGGCCGAGATGCGCAATCTGGTCAACGCCGATGTCAACATCGTCATGTACCGCGAATTTGGCCGCGGCTTGGCAGAGCTTTTGGGCAAACCCTATCTGCAAGCGCCCTTTGGCATCGATTCCACCACGAAATTCCTGCACACCTTGGGTGACTTGCTGGGGCTGGACCCCGAGCCTTTCATCGAAAAGGAAAAGCATTCCACGCTAAAACCCATCTGGGACCTGTGGCGCTCGGTCACGCAAGACTTTTTTGCCACGGCCAGCTTTGGCATTGTGGCCAATGAAACCTATGCACGCGGGGTGCGCGCCTATCTGGAAGGCGGCCTTGGCCTGCCCTGCGCCTTTGCCGTGGCGCGGCTTCCGGGCAAAAAGACCAACAATGACGCCGTGCGCGCGCTACTTAAGCAGCACCGGCCGCTGGTGGTGATGGGGTCGATCAACGAAAAGATGTATCTGGCGGAAATGAAGGGCGGCTTTGGCCCTGCGCCCAGTTTCATCCCCGCCTCTTTCCCGGGTGCCGCCATCCGCCGCGCCATCGGCACGCCGATGATGGGCTATTCGGGCGCGGTCTGGATTTTGCAAGAAGTGTGCAACAGCCTGTTTGACGCGCTGTTTCACATACTGCCCTTGGGCACCGAGATGGACTCGGCCCAAGCCACACCCACAACCCTGCGGCGCGACTTCCCTTGGGATGCCGATGCGCAGGCGGCGTTGGATAGAATTGTCAACACGCACCCCATTTTGACCCGGATCAGCGCCGCAAGGTCGCTGCGCGATGCTGCCGAAAAGGCAGCGCTCGATTCCGGGGCCGAACGGGTGGTGCGCGAAACTGTAGAGGGCCTGCAAGGCGCAGCCCTGTCCCTTAACGAAGGAGCACGATCATGAGCGACTATACCGCCAACGGGGATCTGCATCACGCCAAGCGCGTCAATAAGGCCGAGTTCGTCGTCTACTTCGCCCTGATCGTCTGCTTGGCCATTGTGCCGCATATGATCGGCTGGACCTACCAGTTGATCCGCCACGCCAGCCTGCCCCGGCTGAACCCGGTGGCGCGGGCCTGGAAAGACGCGCAGGCCGTCACACCCATGATTTTCCGCGGGTAACCGCGCACCAGAATTCGCCCTTCCCATGAGGGGGATGGCGAAACATCGGAGGGGCATTCTGCCCACCGTGACCCGGCCGCAGGGAATGCGGCGTCAGTCCGAATGTCCGGAGGATACTATGGCTGATAAATCTGACCTGTCTTTCACAGGTCTCACCGACCAGCAGGCGCAAGAGCTGCACTCGGTCTATATGAGCGGGCTTTGGTTGTTCGTAACCATCGCTGTCATCGCCCATTTGGCCGTGTACATTTGGCGTCCGTGGTTCTGAGGGGGAAAAAGACATGAGCAAGTTTTACAAAATCTGGCTGATCTTCGATCCCCGTCGCGTTTTTGTGGCACAGGGCGTGTTCCTGTTCCTCTTGGCCGCGATGATCCACCTCGTGTTGCTGTCGAACCCGTCTTACAACTGGTTTGATATTGCATCGGCCAAGCACGGCTACGCGCCGGCAGTGCCCGCAGCACCCGCCCCGTAAGTGGCTTGCATTTGGTGCGGGCGACATCAGCCGCCCGCACCAACCTTAAACAATTGACTTACATCTGACGGTTCCGGGCCCAGATAAGCGGCCAAGGGAATCTTGGGTCCAATACGGAGAGGGAAGCATGGCACTGCTCAGCTTCGAGCGAAAATACCGCGTGCCGGGTGGCACGCTTGTCGGCGGGAACCTGTTCGACTTCTGGGTCGGACCGTTCTACGTTGGCTTTTTTGGGGTCACAACATTCTTTTTTGCCGTGTTGGGCACCATTTTGATCTTTTACGGGGCGGCCATGGGGCCGACCTGGAACCCTTGGTTGATTTCGATCGACCCGCCGGATATCGCCTTAGGCTTGGGGCTTGCCCCGATGCTGCACGGCGGGCTTTGGCAGATCATCACCTTTTGCGCCGTTGGGGCCTTTGTAAGCTGGGCGCTGCGTGAGGTGGAAATTTGCCGCAAACTGGGCATCGGGCTGCATGTGCCGATGGCCTTTGGCGTGGCGATCTTTGCCTATGTCACCCTCACGGTGATCCGCCCCATTCTGATGGGCGCTTGGGGCTATGCTTTCCCCTACGGGATTTTTAGCCACCTCGATTGGGTGTCTAACACCGGCTACACTTATGGCAACTTCCAC
>JBAXLX010000270.1:0-5067 GCA_037134595.1 Pseudomonadota bacterium | reverse complement strand
CCTTTCACGATGCGGCCAAATGGGATGACGTCTGGGACGGGGCCACGCGCACCTGCAAGGCGCTGGTGGCGCATGGCGCCAAACATCTGGTGCTGATCGATTCCATCTCGCCCCGCCGCGCCCCCACCGCAGGCCGCGCGGCCGAGGCCGAGCAGATGGACGCCCCCGAATGGACCGCCTTTGGCGACCGCATCCGCACCGTGGCCAAGCTAGGCGTCGACCACGGCCTGACGGTGTCGATCCACGCCCATGCGGCGGGGTTCATCGACTTTGAACCCGAATTGGAACGGCTGTTGGATGAAACCGACGACGCCTTGCTGAAAATCTGCTTTGATACGGGCCACCATTCCTATGCTGGCTTTGACCCCGTGGCCTTTATGCGCCGCCATATCGGGCGGATTTCCTATATGCATTTCAAAGACATCGACCCCGTGGTCAAAGCCCGCGCTGTGGCCAGCCGGATGGGCTTTTATGATGCAACGGGGCAGGGGATTTTCTGCAATCTGGGCAAAGGCGATGTCGATTTCGCGGCCGTGCGCCAAGTGCTGCTCGATGCCAAGTTTGAAGGCTGGTGCACGGTGGAACAAGACTGTGATCCGGCGGGTGCCACCTCGCCTCTTGACGATGCGCGAGCGAACAGGGCCTATCTGGCGGCGAACGGGTTTTAACGGGGGGCGATGCGATGACACGGTTGAATTGGGGCATGATCGGGGGCGGCGATGGCAGCCAGATCGGGCCAGCTCACCGCTTGGCGGCAGGGTTAGACGGGCTTTACACCTTTACCGCAGGGGCCTTGGATCATAACCCCGCCGCTGGCCGCGCCTTTGGCCAGCGTTTGGGGCTGGCCGCTGACCGCGCCTACGGCGATTGGCGCGAGATGTTGGAGGGCGAGCGCAACCGCCCTGACCGCGTTGATCTGGTCACCGTGGCCACGCCGAATTCCACCCATTACGAGATTTCCAAGGCCTTTCTCGCCGCAGGCTTTCACGTCTTGTGCGAAAAACCCCTGACCGTGACCGAGGACGAGGCTGCCGATCTGGTTAGAACCGCGCATGCGGCGGGGCGGATTTGTGCGGTGAACTACGGTTATACGGGATATGCCTTGGTGCGGCATATGCGCGCCATGGTGGCGCGGGGCGATATTGGCAAGGTGCGGCTGGTCGTGGCCGAATTTGCCCATGGCCACCACGCCAACGCCGCCGATGCCAACAACCCGCGCGTGCGCTGGCGCTATGATCCGGCACAGGCCGGTGTCTCGGCCCAATTCGCCGATTGCGGCATTCATGCGCTGCATATGGCAAGCTTTGTCACCGGCCAAGAAGTGGCCAAGCTGTCGGCAGACTTCGCCTCTTGCCTGCCCGAACGCGTGCTGGAAGATGACGCCATGGTCAATTTCCGCATGGACGGCGGGGCTGTGGGGCGGCTTTGGACATCCTCGGTTGCCATCGGTCGCCAGCACGGGCTGACGATACAGGTCTTTGGCGAAACCGGCGGGCTGCGCTGGGCGCAAGAGCAGCCCAACCAGTTGCACTATATGCCGCTGGGCCAACGCCTCCAGATCATCGAGCGCGGCGAGGGCAATCTGTCGCCCGAAGCCGACCGCGCCAGCCGTGTGACCGTGGGCCATGCGGAAGGCATGCCCTTGGCCTTTGGCAATATCTACCGCGACTTGGCCGAAGGCATCATGGCCGCGCGGGACGGGCGCAAGGCCGATCCGGCGATTGACCTGTATCCACGGGTTGAAGACGGCCTGCGCTCGATCGCCGCGATCCATGCGGCGGTGGCTTCGGCGGGGCAGGCGGGGGCTTGGGTGGACGCCCGCCCCAAGATGTTCCGCTAAAGGGGGCGCAGCGTTCCCCTGTCGACGATATGGCAGGGGAAAAGCCGCGTTTGCGGCGCGCGGTCGGGGTTGGCGAAGCGGTCCTGCATCAGGTCCATCGCGCCGCGCACAATGGCGTCAAAGGGTTGGTGAATGGTCGTCAGGTTGATATTGGCCCAAGCGGCCATGGCCATGTCATTCAGCCCGATCAGCCCCAGATCGTCGGGCACCCTTAGCCCCGCCGCTTGGGCTGCCGACAAAGCGCCGATGGTTAACACATCGTCGGCGCAGAAATAGGCCTCGGCCCTTGGGGCGGATAACAGGCGCGTCATCTCACCCCGCCCCGCCTCAAAACTGTAAGTGCTTGCAAAACTGTGGCTGACGACCCCGCCCAAGGCCTGTGCCGCCGCTGCAAACCCTGCCAAACGGTCTTGCGTGGTGGAGGCCTGCTCTGGCCCGCCCATAAACCCCACATGCCGATAGCCCCGCGCCAGCAGCGTTTGCGCGGCCATCGCGCCTGCCGCCACATTGTCGATGCCCACCACATCGGTCTGCCCCGTGGGCCTGCCAAAGGCATGCACCACCGCCACCCCCGCATCGCGAAAGGCGCTGGCAAAGCCTTGGGGCAGGTGCGATGTGGCCAGAATGACGCCTTCGACCGAGTATTGCCGCAGCAATTGCACCGAACGTGCCGGATCGGTTTCATCCGACAAGTTCACCAGCAAAGGCCGCAGTCCGCGATCTTGCAAGCCCTTGGTGAGCAGGTCAAATATCTGCAAAAACACCGGATTGTGAAAGTTGTTCGACACCAGCCCGACCAGCTGCGTTTTGCGCGTGGTCAGGCTGCGGGCCAAAAGGTTGGGGCTATAGCCCAGATCGCGGGCCGCAGCCTCCACCCGCGCGCGCATCTTGGCCGAGACGGAAGCGCCCTGCGTAAAGGTCCGCGACACCGCCGCCCGCGACACGCCGGCTCTTTGTGCGACATCTGACAGGGTCACACCCGTCATGTGGCAATCAAAACCTGAATGCCGCGCGATTCGAAGGCCTGCGCGTCGGTGTCGGAAATGCCTGCATCGGTGATGAAAGACTGAATCACCTCTAACGCGCCCAGACGGGTGAACGAGGATTTGTTGATCTTGGAACTGTCTGCCACCAGATAGACATGCGAAGCCGCTTTGATCATCGCCTCTTTCAACTGCAAATCGGCAAAAGACGGATAGGTCAGCCCCGCATCCAAGGCCACGCCCGCCGTGGCCAAAAACAGCTTTCCGGCAAAGATGTTGCGAAAGTAATCCACCGATTTGTCGCCCGACAGCGACAGGGTCGGCGCTTTGAACTGCCCGCCCGGCATATGCACCGCACAGCCCGGCACGGCCCCCAAGATCAGCGCGATGTTCAGCGCGTTGGTGATGACGGTCAGGTCTTTGCGCGTGGTCAGACGGGTGGCGATTTCGGTCGTGGTGGTGCCGGCGTCTAAAATCAGCGTCTCGCCATGCCCGACCAGCGATGCCGCCAAAGCGCCGATTTTGCGCTTTTTGTCCATATTGTCTTGATGATGCAGCGCCACGGCTGACACTTGGGCGGGCACCGAGGTCAAAAACGCCCCGCCATGTTCGCGCGTGACGCTGCCGTCGTGTTCCAGCCGTTCCAGGTCTTGGCGGATCGTCGCCTCTGACACCTGAAAGGCCCCGGCCAGATCGCGCACGCGGGCAGAGCCTTCTTCCTGAATCCACTCCAGAATCCGGCGGCGGCGGGGTTCGGCCAATAGGCCTGTGATGGGGTCGGTGGGCGGTTTCACGGGCGATCCTGCTGTTTGGCCCAGCATAGCACTGCCAGTTTCGATTGCAAACGAAAGCATTCGGCGGTAAACGATACCAAACGCAAGGATGTTTCGATAGCATTGCACAGTCGCAGATAGGTGACTTTGGGGGTGGTGATCGGATCAAGGGCCTTCTTCAGCCCCGCCCCCTGCCAAGACTCGCGCCGTCAAACGCTGGCACAGTTGGACCGATTGGGCATCAAGGCCCTGATCCTGCCCTATGAGGCGACTGCCAATGGGGCCGTGCAATCCATCCCCGATGCCGAATTATACGCGGCCTTTTTCAAAGAGCACCGCGACCAGATTGACGGTTTGGTGATTTGCCTGCCCAATTTTGGCGATGAAATTGCCATCGCCGAACTGGTCAACCGCGCCAAGCTGAACGTGCCGATCTTGCTGCAAGCCTCGAATGACGAGGTGGATAAAGTCTCTGTCAGCCAGCGCCGCGATGCCTTTTGCGGCAAGATTTCCATTACCAACAACTTTTACCATTACGGCCTTTAAAGAAACCACCAGCCACCCCTGCGACACGTCGGGCGCGCAATTCGGGGCCGATCTGGAACGCTTTGCCCGCGTCTGCCGCACGGTCAAGGGCCTGCGCGGGGCGCGGCTTGGGGCGATTGGGGCGCGCACGGGCGCGTTTCAAACCATGCGCTACAGCGAAAAGTTGCTGCAAGCGGGCGGTGTGACCGTGGTGACGGTGGACCTGTCCGAGATGATGGGGGCCCTCGCCTCTGGTGCACCGCCAGCGATTTTGGATTGGAACAACAATTACGGCACCGAGGTGGATAAGTGCGTGTGCACCCACCGCGGCAACTTCCCCAAGACATTCATCGGTGACACGCCCGAGATTTCGGAACTGGACGTTCTGGGCACCGTGATTGGCCGCGAGAAGTGCTTTGGCGCTGTGAAAGGCAAGGTCAAGGCGGGGAATATGACGTTTTTCCGCGTATCATCTGATGACCGCGCGGGTACGCTGAAACCCGATCTGGGGCAGGGGGCTTTTAGCGACGATCCCATCCCGATGAATGGCGGCCGGTGAGCCCTGTCAAAGACCTGCGCAAGCTGATGCGCTTTGTCACGCAAAACGGGTTTGAACATCACCGTGTCCGCCCAAGCGGCGGCGTTTATGGCGCAGGTGCTGGGGGTCAGTGTGGCCGACTTCCGATCTGGCGCAAAGCGTGCCCGATGCGGGGGGCGTGGTCTTTGTGGACGTGCGGACACCTGATGAGTTCCGGCAGGGTTACCCGGCCGGGGCCCGGAACGTGCCGGCATTTCTGACGACGGACATGTCGCAGGTTGGAGCGGACTCTCTCTCTCGCTCTTCTCGAATTCTCTCTCTCTCTCTCTCTCTCCCCCTCTCTCCCTCTCTCATTCTATCTCTCTCTCTCTCTCTCTCTCTCTCTCTCTCTCTCTCTCTCTCTCTCTC
>JBAXLX010000269.1:0-5082 GCA_037134595.1 Pseudomonadota bacterium | reverse complement strand
TTAAACCGCGCGCTGGCCGTAATACAGCCCCACGACATGCTCTGCCTGCGCAAAAAACAACCAGCGCGAGGCGAGTGCGCCGATCAGATGGATCAGGGCCGCCAGCGCGAAAGTCAGAGGATGGGCGGGCAAAGCGGCGACAAGCAGCGCGGGCACCACGGCACCCAAGCCAAAGGCAATCGGCCACAGCCGCGCAACATGTTTGCGCGCGACGACATAGATCATCTCGCGCATCAGGTAATTGGGGCTGGTATGGGGGTGTTCAAAGACGGTTGCGTTGCCAACACGGTCCAATCCCGTCGCTTTCCCCAAGGTCTGGCCGCGCTTGGCAAAGGCGACATCGCCTTTGGTTTTATGGGCGTAAAGCGCCAAGATCAGGGCGATGCAACCGATCACGGCGGGCAAGCCTTGGCCTGACAGAAGGGCGCCGCCCGTCAGTTCAAACGCCAAAAGCATCGCCGGCACCGTCCAATTGTTCCAACGCGGCACGGCGGCGATTTGGGCGTAGATCATCGAGGTGGTGAAGACCGTTGCAAAACACGCCACAGCGCCGATCAGGCCGCTTATGCGTGGCCAGCCAAGGCCCAGCCAGTCGGACAGCGCCACAGGGGCCAGCAGCAAAAGTGTCAGCACGGCGGCCCAAGCCTCGCGGCTCAGCCACGAGGTTTGCCATTGCGTAAAGGCCCGCAGGGCGCGTTGCGGGTTGCCAAGGTGAAAGGTTGCCGCAGACAGCCCACCCACGGCCAAGGCGTAGCCAAGACCCCAATGGAAAAACGCCGCCCAGCCCGCAGGCTGCACAAATCCCGCGCCCAAAAAGGCCAAAAGGCCAAAGCCCATACCCGACAGAACGGTGAACACAATAACAGACGGGGCCGGAGTCATCCCAATTTTCCCAATACTTTGTCCAGCCATCCGGCAAAGCCCGTGGCTTGAATGTCTAACAGCGGGGCCAAAAGGCTGGCCTCTTGCGGGATGTCTTTCTTGCGGGGGGGCAGGTATTTGTTGGTGGGCGTGGTCTTCAGGTCGGGCATCAGATCATAGCCGCCGCAGTCGGCCACCAGTTTAGACACGTTGCTGTCAGGGTCGGCAAAGTCGCCAAAGTGGCGCGCCCCCGTCGGGCAGGTGCGCACGCAGGCGGGTTCGCGGTCTTGCTCGGGCAGGTTTTCGTTATAGATGCGGTCAACACACAGGGTGCATTTCTTCATCACACCTGCCGCCTGATCCAGCTCGCGCGCGCCGTAGGGGCAGGCCCAAGCGCATAGGCCACAGCCGATGCAGGCGTCTTCGTTGACCAGAACAATCCCGTCCTCGGTTCGCTTGTAGCTGGCACCTGTGGGGCAGACGGTCACACAGGGCGCATCCTCGCAATGCAGGCACGAGCGGGGGAAGTTGATGATTTGCGCCGCCCCGACATCGGGCTGCACCTGATAGCTGTGCACGCGGTTCAAGAAGGTGCCGGACGGGTCTGCGCCGTAGGGGTTTTGATCGGACAGCGCGGCCCCGTAGCCCTGATCGTTCCAGCCCTTGCAGGCCGTCACGCAGGCTTGACAGCCCACACAGGTGTCAAGATCAACCACCAGCCCAAGTTTTTTGGCGGTATGGGTGGGAAGTTGGGTCATGCGCGGTCCTTTCCTTGCGGCACCACACGCGGGATCGGGGCGAAATCGGGCGTGGCGTGGTCTTTTGGCCCGACATTTTCGATCCGCACCCGCAGATCAAACCAAGCCGCTTGGCCCGTCACCGGATCAGAATTGGAATAGCGCATCCCGTCGCCCTTTTCGGGCAGAAGTTCGGAAATCAGGTGGTTGAGCAAAAAGCCCTGATTGGCCTCGGCCGCGTCCTCGTCCAAAGCCCAAGCCCCCTTGCGCTTGCCAATCGCATTCCAAGTCCAGACCGTGTTTTCATTCAACGCCGCCATATGCGCCACCGGCACCGTGATGCCGCCATTGGGCGAGGATACCCGCGCATAATCGCCGTCTTTGAAGCCTTCGGCCTGCCAAATCTTGGTCGGCACATAGAGAAAATTGCGCCCCCTGATCTGGCGCAGCCAAGCGTTCTGGCTGCCCCAGGAATGGTACATATCCATCGGCCGCTGGGTCAGGGCGTGCACAGGATAGCCCCAGCCCGAGGCTTCTTGATCGCCAAAGGGCGGGTACCAGACGGGCAAAGGGTCCATCGCTTGGATCAACCTTGCGCGCAGATGGTCGGGCGGCTGGATCGCCCCGTGGCCCTCGGCGGCCAGTTGGAATTTGCGCATCGGTTCGGACCAGATGTTGAACAAATAAGGCTGCGGGCTTTCGTAGAACGAGGTTTGCACGGCCCAATTCTGGTAGGCCATGTTCCAAGGCTTGAAAAACCGCCCCTCTTGCGGGACATGCGCCTGATAAAAGCCGCCGTTTTCGATATAGGCGGCGATTTGGGCGGGGTTGGCCTCGCCCCTGCCCTCTTTATCGCCGTCTGCTCCGCGAAAGCCGATCAAGGGGCCGACACCGGGGCGGCGGATGTGGTTTTGGATGTAATCGGCATAGTCTTTGAATTTGGCACTGCCATCGGGGTTGACCATGGGGGGCAAGCCCAGCCTTGCGCCCAGATCCAGCAGCACCGATTGAAAGCCGCGCACATCGCGGTCAGGTTCTGTGACGGGCCAGCGGATGCTGTCGCCTGCGGCATCGGGTTCGCTAATGGGTCGATCCAGCAGGCTGATGCAGTCGTGACGTTCCAGATAGGTCGTATCGGGCAGGATCAGGTCGGCATAGGCCACCATTTCAGAGGCATAGGCATCGGAATAGATGATGCGCGGGATGATGTAGTCGCCATCCGCGCCCTTGTCGGTCAGCATCCCCATCACCTTGGTCGTGTTCATCGACGAATTCCACGCCATATTCGCCATGTACAAAAACAGCGTATCGATGCGGTAGGGGTCGCCGGCATGGGCGTTGGGGATCAGCATATGCATCAGGCCATGGGCGGAAAACGGGTTCTCCCATGTAAAGGCCTTGTCGATGCGGGCGGGGGTGCCATCGTCTTTCAGCGCCAGTTGTTCGGGGCCGCGCACATAGCCCAGATGCGGGCCAGAGAGCGGCTTGCCGGGGGCGGTGACGAAATGCGGGGTCGGGTGCGCCTCGACCGGTTTGGGATAGGGCGGTTTGAAGCGGTAGCCGCCGGGGGTTTCCACCGTGCCCAGAACGATCTGCAACAGATGCAAAGCGCGGGCGGTTTGAAAGCCGTTGGAATGGGCAGAAATGCCGCGCATGGCGTGGAACGACACGGGGCGGCCCAGCATAGTCTCGTGGGTGTCGCCGCGAAAATCGGTCCAAGGTTGTTTGATTTCAATGGCTTGGTTAAAGGCAACGTCCGCCAGTTCCGCTGCAAGGGCGCGGATACGTTCGGCCGGAATGCCGCAGCGGGTGGCGACAGCCTCGGGCGCGTGGTCGGGCGACAGGTAACGTTCGGCCATGTGTTGAAACACCGTGCGGTGGCCCTGCCATGTGGCCCCAAGGTCGGGCTGCACGCCCTTGCCATCCCACGGCGCGGGCGAGCCTGTGCGCTTGTCGATCACAAAGGGCTGGCTTTCGGCGTTCTTCAAGATCAGGCCCTTTTCGGGGCCTTCGGTGGCGTTGACCAGCAAGGGCGCGTTGGTCCAGCGGGCCAGATAGTCCAGATCAACCTTGCCGGCCTGCAACAGACAGTGCAGCAGCGACAAGATCAGCAGCCCGTCAGTGCCCGGCGTGATGCCGTACCAGTCATCGGCAATCGCGTTATAACCGGTTCTGATCGGATTAACCCCGATCACCCGCGCCCCGCGTGCCTTCAGCTTGCCCAGACCCATCTTGATCGGGTTGGAATCGTGATCTTCGGCCACGCCAAACATCACAAACAGCTTCGTGCGCTCCCAATCGGGCTGGCCAAATTCCCAAAAGGCCCCGCCGATGGTGTAAATGCCACCGGCCGCCATGTTGACGCTGCAAAAGCCGCCATGCGCGGCGTAGTTCGGCGTGCCAAAGGCCTGCGCCCACCAGCCGGTGAAGGATTGGCTTTGGTCGCGGCCGGTGAAAAAGGCCAGCTTTTCCGGCGCGGTCTCACGCAGGGGTTTCATCCAAGACACGGCCAGTTCCAGCGCCTCGTCCCACGAGATCGGCTCGAACGCGCCTGATCCGCGCGGGCCGACCCGCCGCAGCGGGTGCTGCAAGCGGCTGGGGGCTGTGACCTGCATGATGCCAGACGCGCCCTTGGCACAGAGCACGCCCTTGTTGACGGGATGATCGCGGTTGCCCTCGATATAGCTGACCTTGCCGGACTTCAAATGCACATTGATGCCGCAGCGGCACGCGCACATATAGCAGGTCGTCTTGCGCACCTCATCGGAAACGGCGGGGCTGGTGTTTATCACAGGGGCGTTCATGGCCGTCCTTTACGATCTGCTCTTGGGGAATGGTATCGTGAGATATTGCCGCTTTGCTAGGCCATTTTCCCGAAAACCCTTCCCGACTTGGAATTTCGTCACCCTGCCCGCAGGGCCAGCGCGTCGATGGCGATTTGCTTTTCCTCCTCGGCGGGCACGACCATAGCACGCGGGCCCCCCGCCCAAGCCAGCCCTTGGGTGATGCTGTCGCGCACCACGGTATCATTCTCGCCAATGCCGCCGGTAAAGGCCAAAAGGTCCACCCCGCCCATGGCCGCGATCATCGAGCCTGCATGGCGGATCGCCCAATAGACAAAGTGGTCAATCGCAAAGCCCGCCTCAGCCGAGCCTGCCGCATGCAGTGCCCGCATATCCGCCACACCGCCCAAACCCAACAGCCCCGAGGCGCGGTTCAAGATCTGCGAAGCACCGTCTACCCCATGCACTTGCGCCAATTTAAGAACCGCATTGGCGTCGATGTCGCCGCTGCGCGTGCCCATGGTCAGGCCCGAGACCGGCGAATATCCCATGGTTGTGGCCACAGATCGCCCGTTCAAAATGGCACAAAGCGAGGCCCCGTTGCCCAGATGCAGCCCCAAAACGCGCGGCGGCAAATCCCCCGCATCGCGCAGCTTGCGCACAAGGCTGGCATAGCTGATCCCGTGAAAGCCATATCTGCG
>JBAXLX010000268.1:0-5100 GCA_037134595.1 Pseudomonadota bacterium | reverse complement strand
TTGGGCCAGTCGCACCAATGTGTCTTTGACTGTCACATACCTTGGCTCGGTCGATATCTCTCGCGCTTTAGAACAGGGCAAGGATGGGCCCTATGATGCGGTCTGGCCCGCCAATTCCCTGTGGATCGCCTTGGGCGACACCAAAAAAGTCGTTAAGCATGCCGAATCAATCCTGCGCTCGCCCGTTGTATTGGCGCTGAAAAAGTCCATCGCCACCCGGCTGGGTTGGATCGGTCGGCAGGATGTTACGATCCAGATGATCGCCGACGCGGCAACCCGCAACGAATTCCGCCTTTCTATGACCTCTGCCACCCAATCCAACTCTGGCGCCGCGGCCTATATCGGCTTTCTCTATGCTTTGGCCGGCAGCCCGGATGTTCTGACCATGGACAACCTGCGCGATCCCAATGTGCTTGACGGCGTCCGCAATCTGCTGGCGCAAGTGGACCGATCCTCAGGCTCTTCGGGCTGGTTGAAAGATGCTTTGGTCGCCAATCCGGCCGCCTATGACGCCATGTTTAATTACGAATCCTCGGTGATCGAGGCCAATCAGGCCCTTGTCGCCGCAGGTCAGGATCCTTTGTACATCATCTATCCCGCCAACGGCCTGTCGGTCGCGGATAGCCCGCTCGGCTATGTCGACAAGGGTGATCCAACCCGCGAAGCCGCCTTTGGCGAATTGCAGGAATTTTTGCTGTCCACAGATACCCAGAAAACTCTGTCAGATCTGGGCCGCCGCTCCGGCCTGATCGGGATGGAGGCGCAAAATCCCGACCCCGCAGTCTGGAATGCCGACTGGGGTGCCGACCTGGCCCGACAGATCGCCCCGATCCCGACCCCTGCCGGTGACGTTATCGCCGAGGCGTTGGCGCTTTACCAAACCGAATTGCGCAAACCCTCCTTGACTGTCTGGGTGCTCGACACATCAGGCTCGATGGGCGGCGAGCCGATCGCCAAGCTGAAACAGGCGATGGGCCTTCTGCTCGACAAACGTCAGGCCGCGGTCAACCTTTTGCAACCCTCGCAGCGCGACGTGACCATCATCATCCCGTTCAGCAACACGATAGGACAGCCGATAATCGTAAAGGGCTCCAGTGACGCCGACCTCTCTGCCGCCCTTGTCGAGATTAACGCGTTGCAGGCGACGGGTGGCACTGACCTGTACCTGGCCCTGGGCGAAGCGATCAACGCGTTGCAGCCCTACAAGGACGATGGCACCTTGTTCTACTATCTGCCCGCCATCGTGGCCATGACCGATGGTGCCTCTGACATGACCAACTATGACTACTTCGCCGAGAAGCGCGACCAAAGTGGCTTTGACAAAGACATCCCGATCCACGCCATCGCATTTGGTGAGGCTGACATGACACAACTGACCGCCCTGACAGACAAAAGCATCGGGCGCCTTTTTGAAGCAGGGTCCGACCTTGCCTCAGCGCTGCGCCAGGCCAAAGGCTACAACTGATGCAGATTTCTGACGGCCCGCGCCAGATCATCGCTGCCCTGATTGCATCTGGCGTGTTTCTGGCCCTGTTCTTTGCGGCCGCGCTGGTGTGGTGGGCCGCCCTTGGGCTTTCCGCCGTGGTCTATTTTGCGCTGTTGCTCGTCATCCCCCGCCGCCCACAACTGAGCGAAGTCATGGTGAGTGACCAGGTCTCGGCCCAGCACATCGCTCAAGCCACTGCCGCCCTGACCGCAGCCATCACCCGGCTGGATACCGCAGCAAAGGCCGTGCCCAAAGACACCGCGCTGGACTTGCCGGACCTGTCTCGACACCTCGCCTCAATCCGCGAATTGATCAGGGCCGATCCCCGCGATTATCGCCAGACCCGACAGTTCATTTCGTATTTCCTGCCGATGATCGTGGCGACCGTGGAATCCTATGTCAGTCTTGCCAAACTGGCCCAAAACGACCACACCGCCAGACTTGTCGAACTCGGCAATATGATCAAAGGCTTCATCCCTGTCGTGCAAAAGATCGACCAGGCCTGCATCGAAAATGACTTCGTGGCGCTTGAGGCTCAGGTCTCGGCCCTGCAATTTCAGTTGAAACGCGTATGAGGGCCTGATGAACCGTACGATCCTTGGACTGGTCCTGTTGGGCATCGTCGCAGCCGTCACGGTCGGTCTGACCCAATTTGACATCGCAGGCCTTTTGCAACGCACAGCGCCACGCACCGCTGTCTCTATTGCGATCTATGTCGGTGGTGAGAAATCCGCCCTGCTCGGCAATCCCAAAGTTGCCGCCATCATCAAGGACCGCTACCGCATCACGCTTGATGCCACCCGCGCCGGCTCAGTCGAGATGGTCACGACCCTCGACACCACAGCCAAGGACTGTCTCTGGCCCTCGAACACCGTGTCCATCGAGATGGCGCGCGCATCGGGCAAGTCCGTTCTGGCGGACGAGACAATCTTCAACTCACCCATCGTGCTTTATGCTTGGTCTGACGTCGCTGACGGACTAACCAAAGCCGGTCTGATCCGTACTGCGCCTGACGGCACCCTGTTGGCCGATGTGCAAGCACTTGGCACGCTGATCACCTCCGGCAAACGCTGGAAAGAGGATCTGGGTTTGAACATCTATGGCGCGTTCAAAGTCACCTCGACCGATCCGGTCAAATCCAATTCCGGTCTGATCTGGTCGGCCCTCCTGGCCACCGCCTTAAACAACGGCACCACGCCGACAGACGCCGACCTCCCGCGCCTTTTGCCACAGTTGAAAGCCTATTTCGGCGCAATGGGTTTCATGGAGGCGTCCTCTGGTGACTTGTTCGAAAATTTTCTGAAACAGGGCATGGGCGCGCGGCCCATCATTGTCGGTTACGAAAACCAACTGGTAGAATTCGTTACCGAAAACCAACGATACGCTGATCTGATCAAGGCCAAGATCAAGGTCATCTATCCGGAACCGACCATCTTTGCCTCGCATCCCCTGATTTCCCTGACGCCCACCTGCAAACGTCTGGCCGAGGCGTTAATCGACCCCGATCTGCAACAACTCGCCTGGGCCGAGCATGGGTTTCGCACGGGCCTGATCGGCGTCAACAACGACCCGGCCCTGATCACCGTCGCCAAACTACCCGAGACTGTTGATCTGGTGGTGCCCATGCCCTCGGCGCGCGTGATGGCCGACATCGTCGCGGCCATGCAAAACTGATTGAGGCAATTTGTTACCCAATTTGCATCGTACAAGGTGTGATGTACTGCCCCTCAGTGGAAGATTATTTCCGTCCCATATTACTAGTAAAATGTGACTACGTTCGATCAGAAAACGTCCTAACTAAACTCTCATAGTTGGGCCGGATGTCGTGCGATGCAGCATTGCGCGTGACATCTTCAGGCAATTCGAAGACCTGCGCCGCCGCTGTCAACAGTGTCACGCATTCTTCAACTTTGTTTGGAAAATCTTTCAAATAAAGCTCCTTCGGTGCGGTAAGGACAGCCAAAAGTTGCCAATCGTCCTTGAGAACGGCATTCAACTCAGCAACTTGTATGAAACATTCTGCAATCAGCCGAAGCATGGGCCCTGCCAAGGTAAAGGCCATTTGAGCACTGTTTGGCTTGAGCCCGGATGCCAAGTGTATTCAAATCTATCCGTCAGATAACTTAGTTTGCGCGGCAACCAAACACTTTTAGCTGCTGCTCCGACCAAGGCAGATTGACCGCCTCAATGAGATCGATCATCGACACCGACGGCGGCTCGCGCGAGATTACCAACCGCTCAAGCACATCGGGCGACAGATAGGCCAGCCGCAGCATGCGGCTGACGAAGCGGTCGGTAACCTTCTCGGCCTTGGCAATGTCGTGGATCGTTGCAGGCTCGCCCGTTTCAAGCTGACGCCGCCAGGCCCAAGCGCGGCCAAGCGCCCGCAGGATGTGCGGATCCTGGCTCCGAGATTGGAAATGCGTCCCCGGCTCTGGTGGCAAGATCCGCGGCCGGCCGTTGCGCCGCCGCTGTGTCAGCGGGATGAACACGCGGGTGGTGTCGTTCGCTTGCGTCATTCAGCGGCCTCCAGATGAGTTTTGGCGGCCAAGTCCCTCACCAAACTGGCGATGCCGTTGTTGCGCAGATCGACGGCCATCCCGGTCGGACCGACCGTGACCCTGTCCACGAGCAGCCTAACGATGCGGGCCTGCTCGGCCGGATAGAGCGCATCCCAAAGGTCGTTGAACCGTTGAAGAGCAGCAACAATCGCCCGTTCGTCCGTGGCCCCGTCTTCACGGCGCTGCGCCTCCATCACGCGCGCGGCAACTTCGGGCGACCCAATGATCCGCCGCATCTCGGCGATGACCGCGCCGTCCACCATGGCGGCGGCAAGGCGCATCGGGCCCGTGCCGCCCGTCTCGCGGTTCCGGATCAAGTCCATCGACGTGTAGTAATGATAAAGCCGCTCGCCTTTTCGCGTGTAAGTAGGCGTCATGGCTGTGCCCGTGTCGGTGAATATGAGGCCCTTGAGCAGCGCCTCGGAACTGTTGCGGTTCTTGGCGCGCCGGTCGCGCGGGCTTTGCTTTAGGATGGCGTGAACACGGTCCCACAGCTCTTGGGTGACGATGGCGTCGTGCTCGCCGGGATAGGACGTGCCCTTGTGCACCGCCTCGCCCAGATAGACGCGGCTGCCAAACAGCTTGTAGATGAAGCCCTTGTCGATGCGCTTGCCGCGCTTGTTGCGAACGTCTTCGGCCTGCAGCGCACGGGCCAGTATCGACGCAGAACCAAGGGCTGCGAAGCGATCGAAGATCATTCGCACAGTTGCGGCCTCGGCCTCGTTGACCACCAGCTTGCGGTCCTTGACGTCGTAGCCCATCGGCACGAAGCCCCCCATCCACATGCCACGCTTGCGCGAGGCGGCAAACTTGTCGCGGATCCGCTCGCCAATCACCTCGCGCTCGAACTGCGCAAAGCTCAAGAGGATGTTCAGCGTCAGCCGCCCCATGGATGTGGTGGTGTTGAACGCTTGGGTCACGGAAACGAAGGTCACGTTGTTGCGGTCAAAGACCTCGACCAGTCTGGCAAAATCCATCAGCGATCGCGACAGGCGGTCGATCTTGTAGACGACGATGACGTCGATGAGCCCCGCCTCGATATCGCTGATCAGC